>NZ_JAOCEW010000039.1:0-41917 GCF_029841665.1 Stenotrophomonas sp. GD03819 | reverse complement strand
TCGCCTGCGTTTCATCCCTGCGCCTGCAGCCATTCGCGGAATCGCTTCGCCGGTTCACGCTCGGCGCGCGAGCGCAATCGCGTCAGCCAGTAGCGCCCCAGCTCCAGCGTGGTGCTGAACGGCTGCAGCAGGCGACCTTCGGCCAGCTCCTGCTCGAACATGCGCAGCGGCAGCAGCGCCACGCCGGCGCCGCCGACCGCGGCCATCGCCACTGTCAATGACGAATCAAACACCGGCCCGCGGGCTTCCACGCCACTCACTCCTGCCGCCTGCAACCAGCGCGGCCATTCGTCGCTGCGGTAGGAGCGCAGCAGCGGCAGCGTGCCCAGGTCGCGCGGCTGTTTCAGCCGCCGCGCCAGTGCCGGCGCGCACAGCGGCGCGAACGGCGCGTCGAGGATCGCCGTGCAGGCCTGGCCCTGCCAATCGCCATCACCAAACCGGATGGCCAGGTCCAGGCCTTCGCCGGCCAGGTCGATGCGGTTGTTGTGGGTCTGCAGGCGCAGCTCGATGTCCGGGTGCGCGGCCTCGAATGCGGCCAGCCGTGGCAGCAGCCAGCCGGTGGCGAAGGTGCCGACCACGCCCAGCGTCAGCACTTCACGGGCCGGCCCGCCGGTATAGCGCGCAATGCTGGCGGAGATGCGCTCGAACGATTCGTTGAGCACCGGATACAGCGCCGCGCCTTCGTCGGTGAGCGCCACGCCGCGAGGCAGTCGGTGGAACAGGCGGATGCCGAGCCGGTCCTCCAGCCCACGGATCTGGTGGCTCAGCGCGGCCTGGCTGACACACAGCTCCAGCGCGGCACGGGTGAAGTTCTGGTGGCGGGCGGCGGCCTCGAAGGCGCGCAGCGCGTTCAGTGGCAGGGTGGGATGCAGCATCGTCGAGTCGTGAGCCTGGATGATGGCTGATCCTAACGCCTGGGCAGGGAAGGCCGCTAATCGCAGGAATTGATGCAATAGACATCAATAAATCTAATGGCTTGTGCTGAATTTTCGCGCTGGTCGTCCTGGCCGTGGGTTCCAATAATCGAACGGTCCCCAGGAGAACCCCCGCATGCTCGCCCGTCGCCGATTCCTGCAGTTCAGTGGTGCCGCTGTTGCTTCTTCGCTTGCCCTGCCGTTGCTGGCACGTGCAGCGGGCAAGGCCGCCGCCAACGCACCCACAGATGCCGCCATCAACGCCGCCGGTGATTTCGCCGCGCTGGAAAAGGCCTGCGCAGGACGCTTGGGCGTGACCCTGCTCGATACCGCAAGCAGTCGCCGCGTCGGCCATCGCCAGGACGAGCGCTTCCCGATGTGCAGCACCTTCAAGAGCATGCTGGCCGCGACCGTGCTCAGCCAGGCCGAGCGCGCACCCGCGCTGCTCGACCGGCGCGTACCGGTGCGCGAGGCCGACCTGCTCTCGCACGCACCGGTCACCCGCCGTCATGCCGGCAAGGATATGACCGTGCGCGACCTGTGCCGGGCCACGATCATCACCAGCGACAACACCGCCGCCAACCTGTTGTTCGGCGTGGTCGGTGGCCCGCCGGCGGTGACCGCGTTCCTGCGCGCCAGCGGTGATGCGGTCAGCCGCAGCGACCGGCTGGAGCCGGAAATGAACAGCTTCGCCGAAGGCGACCCGCGCGACACCACCACACCGGCGGCGATGGCTGGTTCGCTGCAGCGTGTGGTGCTGGGGAAAGCGCTGCAGCCGGCATCGCGGCAGCAGCTGGCCGACTGGCTGATCGACAACGAGACCGGCGACGCCTGCCTGCGCGCGGGCCTCGGCAAGCGCTGGCGCGTTGGCGACAAGACCGGCAGCAATGGCGAGGACGCGCGCAACGACATCGCCGTGTTGTGGCCGCGCGCGGGCGGCGCACCGTGGGTGCTGACCGCCTATCTGCAGGCCGGCGCGATCAGCAATGAGCAGCGCGCCCTGGTGCTGGCCCAGGTGGGCCGGATCGCCGATCGACTGATTGGATGAGGTAACCGGGGTCATTCAAACGTGGCTTGCCGGATCGGTTCGGCGCGCGCATCCTGCGCGCGTTCGAACCCCACGGAAGACCCCGATGAGCCATGAGTTGATCTACCTGCTGCTGATCTTCGCGCTGCTGGTGATCCCGCGCGCGCTGCAGCGCTTCAGCCTGCCCGCACCACTGACCTGCCTGCTGTTCGGCATCATCGGCATGCTCTGGCTGGGCGACCAGGCCCACGATGCGGTGATCGGCCTGCTGGCCACGCTGGGGATTTCCTCGCTGTTCCTGTTCGCCGGCCTGGAAGTGGACCTGCAGGCGCTGCGCCGTGGCATGTGGCCGCTGCTGGCGCATCTGGTGATCCGTACCGGCACGCTGTTCGGCGTAGGCTGGCTGGCCTGGCGCTACGCGGGATTGCCCTGGCAGGCTGCCGGCCTGCTGGCCCTGGCGCTGCTGACGCCCTCCACCGGTTTCATCATGGATTCGCTGTCGCGGCTGGGCCTGAGCGAGGACGAGCGGTTCTGGGTGACCAGCAAGGCCATCGCCGGCGAACTGCTGGCGCTGGCGGCGTTGTTCATCGTGCTGCAGGCGGGCGATCCGGGGCATATGGCGCTGTCCAGCCTGGCCCTGCTGGCGATGATGGTCGGCCTGCCGCTGCTGTTCATCGGCCTGGGCCGTTGGGTGGCGCCGCACGCGCCGGGCTCGGAATTCTCGCTGCTGGTGATGGTGGGCATGGTCGCGGCCTATATCACCTACCTGCTGGGCGTGTACTACCTGGTCGGCGCGTTCATCGCCGGGCTGGTCGCGCGCCTGCTGCACCAGCGCATGCCGTTGCTGGCCTCGCACGAGAACCTGCATGCGCTGCGCCTGTTCGCCTCGTTCTTCGTGCCGTTCTACTTCTTCAACGCCGGCACCAAGGTGCCCGCCGAAGCGCTCAGCTTCGAGGCCCTGGGGCTGGGCATCGTGATCACCCTGGTGGTGCTGCCGCTGCGCATCGGCGTGGTCTGGCTGCAGCGCCGGGTCATGTTCGGCGAGAGCTTCCGCAGCAGCCTGCGGGTCTCGCTGGCGTTGGCTCCGACCCTCATCTTCACCCTGGTGCTGGCGGCGATCATGCGCGAGCGCTTCCAGATTCCGGCGGTGCTGTTCGGCGCGCTGTTGCTGTATGCGGCGTTGACCACGCTGCTGCCGTCGCTGGTGTTCCGTACCCCGTTCGATGTCGATCCGGTCGAGCAGGAACCTGCGGGTGAAGGCGAAGCCGCGCCGGTGGCAGCCACAGAAACACTGCCGGCGGCATCTGCCCTCGATCGCTGAGCGGATGCTGCGCGTGCGGTTTGCGCACTTCGGCCATGGCCGTTAGGGTTGGGGTATGAAACTGCCTGCCGCCGTCACCGCTTCCGTCCTCCTGCTCAGCCTTGCTGCCTGTACGCAGCGCTCCGACACGGTCGCCCATGATCTGGCGACCGCACCGGCCGATGCCTTCATGGCCGCCATCGCCGCGCATTGCGGCCAGGCTTACGCCGGCAAGGTGGTGGAGGACACGCCGGCGCCGACAGGGAAGGACCCGTTCGCCGGGCAGCGCCTGGTGATGCATGTGCGCGGCTGCGCCGATCCGGCGCATGAGCTGCGCATCCCGTTCCACGTGGGGGATGACCACTCGCGTACGTGGGTGCTGATCCGCACGCCGAACGGGCTGCGCCTGAAGCACGACCATCGCCACGAAGACGGCAGCCCCGACGCGATCACCCTGTACGGTGGCGACAGCACGCCGCCGGGCACTGCCGAGCGCCAGCAGTTCCCGGCCGATGCCGATTCGGTGGCGATGTTCCGCCGCGCCGACATGCTGGCCTCCACGCACAACACCTGGGCGATGGAAATCGACCCCGACCAGACGTTCGTCTACGAGCTGACGCGCCCGGACGGCCGCCGCTTCCGCGTGCAGTTCGATCTGAGCAAGCCGGTCGACCTGCCGCCGCCGCCTTGGGGTGATGAGGCCGCGCAGCCAGCCCGGTAGCGCCGGGCCGTGCCCGGCGGGTTTTCTGCAGTTGACCGCGCCACTGCGCTCGCCGGGCATGGCCCGGCGCTACCCCTCACCGCGTGCCGAAACGTGCCCGGCAGCCGTTGCTCACCCACACCTGGCCACGCGAGTAGCCCCAGCTGCGGCCTTCCTGGCAGGCACTGCCGGACAGCTGCTGCTGCAGCACCGGACGGCCCTGGCGCTCATCCCAGTCGCAGGTCTGCGAGCGGTTGTTGTTGCTGCTGCAGGTCACCGTGTAATTGCTGTTTCCGCCGCCCCAGCCACCGCCGCCACCGCCCCAGCCACGGGCTTCGGCGAATTCGGCACGGCAACCGCCACTGACCCAGACTGCGCCATTGCGCACGCCCCAGGTACGCCCTTCGTTGCAGGGGCTGCCAGACAGCTGGCGGACCAGGCGGGCATTGCGCCAGCCGACCGGGCAGCTGCGCTCACGGTTGTTCTGGCTCTCGCAGCGGATGGTCTCGCCGGGCCGGCCGTTGTTGCCGCCCCAGCCACCGCCATTGCCGCCGCCCCAGCCACCGCGGGCCTCGACGAACTCCGCTCGGCAGCCGTTGGTGACCCAGATGCTGCCGTTACGGCTGCCCCAGGTTCGTCCTTCATCACAGTCCGAGCCGGACAGCTGGCGCACCAGCTGCGCATTGCGCCAGCCGGTGTTGCAGACCCGTTCGCGGTTGTTCTGGCTTTCGCAGCGGACCACGCCGCTCTGCGCATGCGCGGAAGGGGCGGGCAGGGCAAGGGTACCCAGGGCACCCAGGCTGAGGGTTGCGGCCAGGCTGGCCAGGGACAGCGGTTTCATGGCGGCATCCCATACGGTGGCAGGTGCCCGACTATAGGGAGGGGGGCGATCAAGCCGGTGTGACTGGCCGGATTTGCCCCGGCCGGGGCCTCGGCCGCAGAATACGAGGCTTTCCGGCCCCCATCCGGTGCCGGCGTTCTCCAGCGGAGCTTCCCCCATGCGTACCCACTTCTGCGGCCTGGTCGATGAGACCCTGATTGGCCAGACTGTCACCCTCGCCGGCTGGACCGACGTGGCCCGTAACCAGGGCGGCGTCTGCTTCATCGATCTTCGAGATCATGAAGGCATCGTGCAGGTGACCGTGGAAGTCGACAACGCCGACGTGTTTGCCGTGGCCGCGTCGCTGGGCTATGAGGACGTGCTGCAGGTGGAAGGCGTGGTGCGTGCCCGCCACGCGGTGAACGACAAGATGCGCACCGGCAAGGTGGAAGTGATCGCCACTGCCATCACCGTGCTGAACAAGGCCGCGCCGCTGCCGTTCCACGCCCACGAGAACCCGGGCGAAGAAACCCGCCTGAAGTACCGCTACCTGGACCTGCGCCGCCCGGAAATGCAGCGCATGCAGCGCACCCGCATCAAGCTGGTGCAGGCCCTGCGCCGCCACCTGGACGAGAAGGGCTTCCAGGACATCGAGACCCCGATCCTGACCAAGGCCACCCCGGAAGGCGCCCGCGACTTCCTGGTGCCGGCGCGCATGCACCCGGGCGAGTTCTACGCCCTGCCGCAGAGCCCGCAGCTGTTCAAGCAGATCCTGATGGTGGCCGGCTTCGACCGTTACTACCAGATCGCGCGCTGCTTCCGCGACGAAGCCCTGCGTGCCGACCGCCAGCTGGAATTCACCCAGCTGGACATGGAATTCGCCTTCGTCCGCGAGCGCGACGTGCAGGACTTCGTCGAAGACATGATCCGCGCCATCTTCAAGGAAGTGGTGGACGTGCAGCTGGACGCCAGCTTCCCGCGCATGACCTGGGCCGAGGCGATGCGTCGCTACGGTTCGGACAAGCCGGACCTGCGCATCGCGCTGGAACTGGTGGACGTGGCCGAGCTGGTCAAGGACAGCGAATTTGCCGTGTTCACCGGCCCGGCCAACGATGCCGAAGGCCGCGTTGCCGCGCTGCGCATCCCGGGCGGTGCGGCGCTCAGCCGCAAGCAGATCGACGAGTACGCCGCGCATGCCGCCAAGTACGGTGCCAAGGGTCTGGCCTACATCAAGATCGCCGACAACGGCGAAGTCAGCTCGCCGATCCAGAAGTTCTTCAGCGAGGAATCCTTCGCTGCGCTGGTCGCGCACGTCGGCGCAGGCAACGGCGACATCGTGTTCTTCGGTGCCGGTGGCTACAACAAGGTCTCCGACTTCATGGGCGCGCTGCGCCTGAAGGCCGGCAAGGACTTCGGCCTGGTCGCCGACGGCTGGGCACCGCTGTGGGTCACCGACTTCCCGATGTTCGAGTGGGACGAGGAAGAACAGCGCTACGTCGCGCTGCATCACCCCTTCACCGCACCGGCCGTGGACGATATCGCCGACCTGCGCGCCAACGCCCGTACCGCCGTCTCGCGCGGCTACGACATGGTGCTCAACGGCAATGAGATCGGCGGTGGTTCGATCCGTATCCACCGTCCGGACATGCAGAGCGCGGTGTTCGAGCTGCTCGGCATCGGTGCCGAAGAAGCCCGCGCCAAGTTCGGCTTCCTGCTCGACGCGCTGAACTACGGCGCGCCGCCGCACGGTGGCATCGCCTTCGGCATCGACCGCATCGCCGCGCTGATGGCCGGCACCGAGTCGATCCGCGACGTCATCCCGTTCCCGAAGACCACCGGTGCACAGGATCTGATGACCGACGCGCCGTCGCCGATCGTCGACGCGCAGCTGGCCGAAGTGCACATCCAGGTTCGCCCCAAGACCAACTGATCAGGAGATCCAGGCAATGACCGAGTTCGCGTTTTCGCTGGAGTGGGAAAAGCTGGGCAATGAAGGCGCTGAGGCCAATCTGGTCACCGAGCGTGCACGCGTGTTCGGCGGTTGGTTGGTTCGTGTGGGTACCAACCCGGCGGCGATGGCCCTGACCTTCGTCGCCGACGGCGAAGGCCGTTGGGACGGTGAAGACTTCGGCGTCGAGGATTACGAGGACGACGAAGAGGAAGAGTACGACGAGGACGAGGACGAGGAAGGCGAGGAAGAAGAGGACGAGGACGAAGAGGAATACGAGGAAGAGGACGAGGAAGAGGACGAGGAAGAAGAAGCGGAGTCGCCTGAAAAGGCTTGACCCGCCCTTCGCCCTGACGTCAACTTCCTGCATGTATTCGATCCGCCGCGCCACTGTGGACGACGCGCCGACCCTGTCGGCGCTGGCTGCCCGCACGTTCACCGAAACCTTCGGCCATCTGTATCCGCCGCAGGACCTGCAGGCCTTCCTTGAGGAGGCCTACACGGTCGAGCGCCAGCGCGTGATCCTGGCCCACCCGGATTACGCGGTGTGGCTGCTGGAGCTGGACGGGAAGGCGGTCGGTCATGCCGCCGCCGGCCCCTGCGGCCTGCCGCATCCCGAGGTGAAACCCGGTGACGGCGAACTCAAGCGCCTGTACCTGATCAAGGCCCAGCAGAACTGTGGCTGGGGCAGCCGCCTGCTGGAAACCGCGCTGGCCTGGCTGGAGCACGAAGGCCCGCGCACGCTGTGGCTGGGCGTGTGGTCGGAGAACTTCGGCGCACAGCGCTTCTACGCCCGCTATGGATTCGAGAAGGCGGGCGAATATCTGTTCCCGGTCGGCGACACCCACGATCTTGAATTCATCCTGCGCCGCACACCGCGCGCAGCCTGACGTTCACCGCCGCTTGCTGCGCGCGCGTGTTCAATCACCGTACGTTCCCGCCCCGCTGACCGCCAGGCTGTTTGCATGACTCCCCCCGTATTGCTGCTGCATGGCATCTGGAACGCCCGTGCCTGGGTCGGGCCGCTGGCCTGGCGCCTGCGCGCACGTGGTTTCCAGGTGCACGCGTTCGGCTATTCCTCGGTATTCGGTGGTCCCGACGTGGCCGTGCCGCAGCTGCTGGAGCGGCTGACCGATGCCGGCCCGTTGTCGCTGGTCGGACACAGCCTGGGGGGATTGCTGGCGCTGGAGGCCTTGCGCCGCCAGCCGCAGCTGGATGTGCAGCGCGTGGTCTGCCTGGGCTCGCCGCTGCGCGGCAGTGGCACTGCGCGTTCGTTGTCCGAGCACGGCTGGGGCCTCGCGTTGGGGCGCAGCAGCGACCTGCTGCTGGATGGCCTGCCGGACTGGCAGGGCAGGGCCGAGGTTGGCCTGATCGCCGGTTCGGTGCCGCATGGGCTGGGCAGCTTGCTGGGGGCCATCGACGATGCCTCGGACGGCACCGTGGCCCTGGCTGAGACGCGCCTGCCGGGTCTGGCCGACCATTGCGTGGTCCGCACCAGCCACAGTGGCCTGGTGGTGTCGCCCGACGCCGCACGGCAGACCGCCCATTTCCTGCGCCACGGCCAGTTCGACCACAGCCGCGACGCGGCGGCAGCATAGGGGCAGGGGAGGCAGGGCCGCCCTGTGGAGCCGAGCCCATGCTCGGCTGCATTCCGTCGGGCCCATTGAGCCGAGCATGGGCTCGGCTCTACAACAATACGGGCCTAGACACGGTTGCAGCGCCCGATCAGGTAGAATCCGCGCCTTGATCCTGAAGCAGCCAGACGGTAGCACCCATGGGTAGAGGCCCCTCCATCGAAGCCCGCAAGAACGCGTCCGACGCGAAGCGCGGCAAGATTTTCACCAAGATCATCCGTGAGATCGGCGTTGCCGCGCGCGGCGGTGGAGGCGACCCCAACAACAACCCGCGCCTGCGCGTGGCGATGGACAAGGGCCTGGCCGTGAACATGTCCAAGGACGTGATCGAGCGCGCCATCAAGAAGGCCACCGGTGAACTGGAAGGCGTCGATTACGAGGAAATCCGCTACGAGGGCTATGCCCCGGGCGGCGTGGCCGTGATCGTCGACTGCCTGACCGACAACCGCGTGCGCACCGTGGCCGATGTCCGCCATGCGTTCAGCAAGTGCGGCGGCAACATGGGCACCGAAGGCTCGGTGGCCTTCATGTTCAAGCGCCTGGGCGTGCTCAGCTTCGCCCCGGGCGTCGACGAGGAAGCCATCACCGAGGCGGCCATCGAGGCCGGCGCCGATGACATCGTGGTCTACCCGGACGACGGCTCGATCGACGTGGTCACCAGCCCTGACGCGTTCAACGCGGTGAAGGATGCGATGGTCGCCGCCGGCCATGTCGCCGACCACGCCGAAATCACCTTCCGCGCGGACAATGACATCAAGGTGGAAGGCGACGTCGCCCTGCAGGTCAAGAAGCTGCTGGACATGCTGGAAGACCTGGACGACGTGCAGGACGTGTACTCCAACGCCGAACTCGGCGCCGACGCCTACGCCTGAGCCGTCTTCGACGGCCTGGGCGCGGGCCGTTGAACGGTCACCGCGGACAGTCATGAGCCCATACGCCTGCCAGCGCCTCCCGTTCCGCCCCGCCAGGAGTGCCGCATGACCCGCATCCTCGGCATCGACCCCGGTTCGCAGCGGACCGGGGTCGGCATCATTGATGTCGACGCCACCGGAAAGGTCAGCCACGTGCATCACCAGCCGCTGGTGCTGCTGGGCGCCGACGATTTCCCGCAGCGCATGAAGCTGCTGGTGCTGGGCCTGGCCGACCTGTGCCGCGAGTACCAGCCGCAGGAAGTGGCCATCGAACGCGTGTTCATGGCCCGCAACCCCGATTCAGCACTGAAGCTGGGCCAGGCCCGTGGCGCGGCGATCTCCGCCGTGGTGCTGCGCGACCTGCCGGTGCATGAATATGCCGCCAGCGAGATCAAGCTGGCGGTGGTCGGTCGTGGTGGCGCCGAAAAGCAACAGGTTCAACACATGGTCGGGCTCATGCTCAACCTGAAAACCAAGCTGCAGGCCGACGCGGCCGACGCGTTGGCGGTGGCGATCACCCATGCCCACGTAAGGGCAACGGCAAACCGCCTGGGGCTCAGTGCCCGCCAGGCGTGGGGCCGCAAATGAGGAGCTGCACGCAATGATCGGTCGACTGCGCGGCATCGTCGCCTACAAGGCGCCGCCGTGGCTGGTGGTGGACGTGAACGGAGTGGGCTACGAGCTGGAGGCGCCGATGAGCACCTTCTATGACCTGCCCGAGCTCGGCCGCGAGGTCACCCTGTACACCCATTACGCGCAGAAGGAAGACAGCGTCTCGCTGTACGGCTTCCTGCGCGAGGGCGAGCGGCGCCTGTTCCGCGACGTGCAGAAGGTCAGTGGTATCGGCGCGAAGATCGCGCTGGCCGTGCTGTCCGGCGTCACCGTCGAGGAGTTCGCGCGCATGGTCCAGGCCGGTGACATCACCGCGCTGACCCGCATTCCGGGCATCGGCAAGAAGACCGCCGAGCGCATGGTGCTGGAGCTGCGTGACCGCGCCGCCCAGTTCGGCGCCGGCGGCGCACTGCCCACCGGCAGTGGCCCGGCCCCGGCCGACCCGCTGTCCGATGCCACCGTGGCGCTGCAGCAGCTGGGCTACAAGCCGGCCGAAGCCGCCCGCATGGCCCGCGACGCTTTCAACGAAGGCGATGAAGTGGCCACCGTGATCCGCAAGGCGCTGCAGTCGGCGCTGCGCTGACCTGCCTTTCTTTCCCCCAACCCACCGCCTGAGCTTCGCCAGGAGTCCCATGTCCAGCAGTCAAACCCCGCACGCCGCCGCCCCAGGCGGCCACGGTCACGCTCCTCCAGCCGGAGGCATGGCGCTGATCATCGGTGCGATCGGCGTGGTCTTCGGCGATATCGGTACCAGCCCGCTGTACACCCTGAAGGAGGCGTTCTCGCCGCACTACGGGCTCAACAGCGACCACGACACCGTGCTGGGCGTGCTGTCGCTGGCCTTCTGGGCACTGAACATCGTGGTCACGCTGAAGTACGTGACCATCATCATGCGCGCCGACAACGACGGCGAGGGCGGCATCATGGCGCTGATGGCGCTGACCCAGCGCACGCTGCGCAACGGTTCGCGCTCGGCTTATGTGGTGGGCATCCTCGGCATTTTCGGTGCCTCGCTGTTCTTCGGCGACGGCGTGATCACGCCGGCGATTTCGGTGCTGGGCGCCGTCGAAGGCCTGGAGGTGGCCGCGCCCGGCCTGCATGCCTTCATCGTGCCGATCACGGTGGTGGTGCTGCTGATGGTGTTTGCGGCGCAGCGCTTCGGTACCGAGAAGATTGGCAAGGCCTTCGGCCCCATCACGTCGGTCTGGTTCATTTCGCTGGCCGCGATCGGTATCTACAACATCGTCGACGCGCCGGAAGTGCTGAAGGCCTTCAACCCCTGGTGGGCGATCCGCTTCTTCATGGAGCACAGCTGGCACGGCATCTTCATCCTCGGCGCGGTGGTGCTGGCAGTGACTGGTGGCGAGGCGCTGTACGCCGACATGGGCCACTTCGGTGCCAAGCCGATCCGCCACGCCTGGTATTTCTTCGTCCTGCCGTGCCTGGTGCTGAACTACCTGGGGCAGGGCGCACTGGTGCTCAACCATCCAGAGGCGCTGAAGAACCCCTTCTTCGAGGCGGTGCCGCCGTGGGCGCTGTATCCGATGATCATCCTGGCCACCATGGCCGCGGTGATCGCCTCGCAGTCGGTCATCACCGGTGCGTTCTCGGTCTCGCGCCAGGCCATGCAGCTGGGCTACATCCCGCGCATGCGCATCAAGCACACCTCGCACGACACCATCGGCCAGATCTACATCCCGGGCATCAACTGGGGCATCGCGGTAATGGTGATCGGCCTGGTGCTGGCCTTCCGCAGCTCGTCCAACCTGGCGGTGGCCTACGGCATCTCGGTGTCGGCCACCATGCTGATCGACACTCTGCTGCTGGCCCTGGTCGCCCGCTCGCTGTGGCCGAAGGCACGCAAGTGGATCCTGCCGCTGTGCGTGGTGTTCTTCATCATCGACCTCGGCTTCGTCATCGCCAACGGTGCCAAGCTGCTGCAGGGCGCTTGGTTCCCGGTGGTGCTGGGCATCTTCCTGTTCACCATGATGCGCACCTGGCGCCGTGGCCGCGAGCTGCTGCGCGATGAGATCCGCAAGGACGGCATCCGCCTGGATACCTTCCTGCCGGGCCTGATGCTGGCACCGCCGGTACGCGTGCCGGGCACTGCGGTATTCCTCACCGCCGACCCGACCGTGGCTCCGCATGCGCTGATGCACAACCTCAAGCACAACAAGGTGCTGCACGAGCGCAACGTGTTCCTGCACGTGGAAACCCTGCCGATTCCGTATGCGATGGAAGGGCAGCGGCTGAAGATCGAATCGGTAGGCGACGAGTTCTATCGCGTCTACGTGCGCTTCGGCTTCATGGAGACCCCGGACGTGCCGCTGGCGCTGATGCGCTCGTGCGACCACGGCGGGATCTACTTCGACCCGATGGACACCACCTTCTTCGCCAGCCGCGAGACCATCGTGGCCACCGCCAATCGCGGCATGCCGATCTGGCGCGACAAGCTGTTCGCGTTGATGCACAGGAATGCTGCTCCTGCGACCGGCTTCTTCCGGATTCCGGGTAACCGGCTGGTGGAACTCGGCGCGCAGGTGGAGATTTAATCTCCACCGTCGATCCATCCAACCTACCGTGTCGACCAAGGTCGACACCCGCCAGGAGCAGGCAGAGCAGGCCACGCCATCCAGACAGACTGCGGCGATCTGTCGAAGGCGGGGGTGGGTCCGGTTGAGGGGGTGTGAGTCGCATGGGCCCGAGGCATGCCTCGGGCGGGTTGGGCAGGACGTCCAACCCCGGTCTTGCCGTGCGCGCAGGATTGCGCACACGAGCAAGCGGCGACCAAGCCCCCATGGATGGGTTTACGGCGTCCCCCGCAACCGGACCCACCCCGCCAATCCCCAGGAAGACCGCTTCGGCTGTTGCTCTGGATGTTGACGTTGCCTCTGCGGGTGCCGGGCGCAGCCCGGCCGAAACCCGTACTTTTGCCGCATAATCAGCACATGACCGACGACCGCATCATCGGCGCCGGCGCCACCCGCGAGGATGACGCCGCCGACGCCAGCATCCGCCCCAAGCGCCTTGCCGACTACCTCGGCCAGGTGCCGGTGCGCGAGCAGATGGAGATCTACATCCAGGCGGCCAAGGGGCGTGGCGACGCGCTCGACCACGTACTGATCTTCGGGCCGCCGGGCCTGGGCAAGACCACCCTCAGCCACGTCATCGCCAACGAACTGGGCGTGGCCCTGCGCGTGACCTCCGGCCCGGTGATCGAGAAGGCCGGCGACCTCGCCGCGCTGCTGACCAACCTGCAGCCGCACGATGTGCTTTTCATCGACGAGATCCATCGCCTGTCGCCGGTGGTCGAGGAAGTGCTGTACCCGGCGATGGAAGATTTCCAGATCGACATCATGATCGGCGAAGGCCCCGCCGCCCGCTCGATCAAGATCGACCTGCCGCCGTTCACCCTGATCGGTGCCACCACCCGTGCCGGCCTGCTGACCGCGCCGCTGCGCGACCGCTTCGGCATCGTCCAGCGCCTGGAGTTCTACAGCGTCGAGGAGCTGACCCGCATCGTCCGCCGTTCGGCGGCCATCCTGGCCATCGACTGCACCGCGGATGGGGCAGGGGAGATCGCGCGCCGCGCGCGTGGTACCCCGCGTATCGCCAACCGCCTGCTGCGCCGCGTGCGCGACTACGCGCAGGTGAAGGCCGGCGGCCACATCGACGAGGCCGTGGCCCAGGCTGCGATGAAGATGCTCAAGGTCGACCCGGAGGGCTTCGACGAGCTTGACCGGCGCCTGCTGAAGACCATGGTCGACTACTTCGATGGCGGCCCGGTCGGCATCGAATCGCTGGCGGCAGCGCTGTCCGAAGAGCGCGGCACGCTGGAAGACGTGGTAGAACCGTACCTCATCCAGCAGGGCTTCCTGGTGCGTACCGCGCGCGGCCGCATGGCCACCCACAAGGCCTACCGGCACATGGGCCTGAAGCCGAAGAACCCGCCGCAGGACCTGTTCGCGGAGGTTCCCGATGTCGGTTGAGCCCCGATTCAGTTGGCCGACACGCATTTACTGGGAAGATACCGACGCAGGTGGCGTGGTTTACCACGCCCGCTACGTGGCCTTCATGGAACGGGCCCGGACCGAATGGATGCGTGCGCTGGGCTACGGCCAGGAGCGCATGCGCGCCGAGCATGGGATGGTCTTCGCGGTGCGCTCGATGCAGATGGATTTCATCAGGCCGGCACGGCTGGATGACACCCTGCAGGTGAGTGCCCGCCTGGTCCAGCTGAAGAAGGCCAGCATGGTCTTCGACCAGCAGATCCTGCGCGACGGCGAACTGCTGCTGTCGGCGCAGGTCCGCATCGCCGCACTGGAAGCGGCCAGTTTCCGCCCGCGTGGCATGGACGAGGCCGTCCTTGCCGTGCTGCAACCCCACCTCCACCCCGAATCCGAACACTGAGGAACAACGGATGATCGCAACGCTCCTGGCCCTGCAGGCCACGGTCACCGAGGCACTGCCGGCCGACGTCAGCAACGCCGCGACACAGACCCTTGCCCAGGCCACCACCGGCGGCGGCATCAACTACCTCGAACTGATGGCCAAGGCCAGCCTGCCGGTGAAGATCATCGTGCTGCTGCTGCTGGTCGGCTCGTTCGTCAGCTGGGTGATCATTTTCCGCAAGGCCCGCGTGTTCAAGCAGGCCACCCGCGAAGCCGACGAGTTCGAGAACCGCTTCTGGTCCGGTGCGGACCTGGGCAAGCTGTACAGCTCGGCCACCGATCGCAGCCGCAATGTCGGCGGCCTGGAAGCCATCTTCGAAGCCGGTTTCCGCGAGTACACCCGCCTGCGCGACAAGCGTCGCCTGGATGGCCGCGCGCAGCTGGAAGGCGCGCAGCGTGCCATGCGCACCACCTACACCCGCGAAGTGGACCAGCTCGAGCGCAACCTGGAGCTGCTGGCCAACATCGGCTCGACCGCGCCGTACGTGGGCCTGGTCGGCACCGTGTTCGGCATCATGGTGACCATGCACGACATGATCAGCAGCGGTGCGCAGGCCGGCATCGCCGCCGTCGCGCCAGGCATCTCCGAAGCCCTGTTCGCCACCGCGATCGGCCTGTTCGTGGCGATTCCGGCAGTGTGGGCCTACAACCGCTTCACCACCCGCGTAGAGCGCATGTCGGTGCGGTTCGAGACCTTTGCCGAAGAGTTCAGCTCCATCCTGCAGCGCCAGAGCGCTGGCGACGAGTAAGCGCCTGACCCGGGAGTCCAAGCCATGTCCGCTGCCATCGGTCGCCGCAAGCGCCGCAAGCTGAAATCGGAAATCAACGTCGTTCCCTACATCGACGTCATGCTGGTGCTGCTGATCATCTTCATGGTCACCGCGCCGCTGCTCACGCTGAGCTTCGACGTCGACCTGCCGCAATCCAACGCCAAGGCGCTGGAGAGCAAGCAGGACCCGGTGATCGTCTCGGTGCGCCAGGACGGCCAGCTCAGCCTGAAGCTGCCCGACGCCAAGGAACCGACCGCTGTGTCGGCCGAGGAACTGGAAGGCCGCCTGGCCGGCATCGCCGCCCAGGACAAGGGCGTGCGCGTGATCGTCGCCGCCGACCGTGCCGTGGCCTATGAAAAGGTCATCGCTGCGATGGATGTGATCAAGCGCGCCAAGGTAGACAAGGTAGGCCTGGCCACCGATGCACGCTGACGCCCTGCCACCTCCACAGCAGCGCGAACCCGGCTGGGGCCTGCCCCTGGCGCTGGCGTTGCTGGTGCACCTGCTGGTCGCGCTGGTCTTCATCGTGGCCTGGTTCTGGTCGCCCGAGCGCAACACCGACGCCGCCGCAGGCGATCCCTCGGTCGAGGCCAGCCTGGCGCTGTCCGCGTCCGAGGCCTCCGCCGCACGCCAGGCCCTGCGCCAGTCGGAGAAGCTGGAGGACCTGCCGCCGCCGGTGGCCGAACCGATCCCCGTACCGGAAGACACCATTCCGCCGCCGCAGCCGATTCCCGAACCGCGCCCGCAGGACGCTCCCACGCCCCAGCAGCAACAGGCGCAGGAGCGCGTCGCACAGCCGGACACCAAGGACCAGGAAGCAGTGAGCGCGCTGGCCATCTCGCAGGAGAAGGCCAAGCAGGAGCAGGAAGCCAAGCGCCGCCAGGAGCAGATCGACCTGACCGAACGCAAGCGCCAGGAAGAAGCGGAGCAGAAGCTGCGCCTGGCCAAGCAGCAGGAAGAAGACGCGAAGAAGAAGCTGGCCGAGCAGGAACGCGTGGCCGCTGACAAGGCCGAGGCCGAGAAGCAGAAGAAGATCGCCGAGATCCGTGCCCGCCGCGAGCAGGCCGAGAAGGAAGCCAAGCTGGCCGAGCAGAAGCTGCGCCAGGTGGCCGCCGCGCGCAACGCGGCCGGCAGTGCCGCCGCCGGTGCCAGCGGTGCGTCCCAGCCGGCCGCCGGCGGGGGTGGCAACAGCGACGATCTTTCGGCCAAGTACGCCGCCGCGATCCAGGCCAAGGTGCTGTCGCAGTGGGTGCGCCCGGATACGGTGCCGCTGGGCCAGCGCTGCCAGATCACCATCACCCAGATTCCGGGTGGCACGGTGATGCAGGCGAAGGTCAGCCCGAACTGCCCGTACGACGAGGCCGGCAAGCGTTCGATCGAGGCCGCCGTGCTCAATGCGCAGCCGCTGCCGTACCGCGGCTTCGAGTCGGTATTCGCGCGCACGCTCAACTTCACCTTTACCGCCCAGGATCGCTGAGGCGGGCAGGGCAGGGTGGCTTCCGGGCCACCTGCGCCCACGGATGTCGCGCTCGCCTCTGGCAGGTCTGGTTTCGGCCGGGCAGAGTGTGGGCTGCTGTCGAACACCGCCCCACAGGGCGGCGTTACCGGGGCAGGCGAGTGCGATGTTAGCCACGACGTTAACGGTGCGTGAGAGGACGGGCTGGAACTGACCCGGAATTCACGTACCCTTGGTTCATGATTGCGAAGCGGTTCACTCCCGCTTTGCTATCCCTCGTTCCGGTTTCCCCCTATTGAGCGCTCCATGAAAAAGATGCCTCGCTGGCTTGCCGTGTTTGCGGCCCTGTTGCTGCCCTTTGCTGCCGTCGCGCAGCAGAAGGGGCTGGATATCGACATCATCGGCGGCAATGCCTCCGCGCTGCCGATCACCATCGTGCCGATGCCCTACCAGGGTTCGGCGGCTGCACCGCAGACCGACGTCGCTGGCGTGGTCCGTGCCGACCTGGAGCGTTCGGGCCAGTTCCGCACGCTGCCGGAAGCGCAGATCGTCGAGAAGCCGGTGCGCGGCGGCGACATCCAGTTCGCCACCTGGCGCGCGCTGAAGCAGAACTACATCGTGGTCGGCCGCGTGCTCGACGCCGGTGCCGGTGCCTACCGCGTCGAGTACGAACTGTTCGACGTGCCCAAGGGCGAGCGCCTGCTGGGCCTGGCGATGACCGCCCGTGGCAATGCCATGCGCGACGTCGCCCACCAGATGGCCGACGCCATCTACGAGAAGATCACCGGTGTGCGCGGCGCCTTCTGGACCCGCATCGCCTACGTGACCGCCAGCGGCAAGGGTGATGCCATGCGCTACGCGCTGATGGTGGCCGATTCCGACGGCTTCAACCCGCAGACCATCGTGCGCTCGGCCGAGCCGCTGCTGTCGCCGTCGTGGAGCCCGGATGGCAGCAAGCTGGCCTACGTCAGCTTCGAGCGTGGCAATTCGGCCATCTACATCCAGAACATCGGCACCGGTGCGCGCGAGCTGGTCACCAGCTTCCGTGGCATCAACAGCGCTCCGGCGTTCTCGCCGGACGGCCGCAAGCTGGCCCTGACCCTGTCGCGTTCGGGCAACCCGGAAATCTACGTGATGGACCTGGGCAGCAAGCAGCTGACCCAGCTGACCAACCACTTCGCCATCGATACCGAGCCGACCTGGGCGCCGGACGGCAGCGCGGTGTACTTCACCTCCGACCGCGGCGGCCGTCCGCAGGTCTACAAGGTCGGTGCGGGCGGCGGCAGCGCCGAGCGCGTGACCTTCCAGGGCAACTACAACGCCAAGCCCTCGGTGTCCTACGATGGCAAGAAGATCGCCGTCGCCCAGGGCTCGGGCAACAGCTACAAGATCGCGATGATGGACAGCTCGCTGGGTTCGCCCCGCTGGAGCACGCTGTCCCCGGGTTCGCTGGATGAATCGCCCAGCTTTGCGCCCAACGCAAGCATGGTGCTGTACGCCGCCCGCGAAGGTGGCCGTGGTGTGTTGTATGCCGTTTCGGCCGATGCGCGGGTTCGCCAGCGCCTGGTCCTGGCCGATGGTGATGTGCGCGAGCCGGCATGGTCCCCATACCGTACCCAGCGCTAAAAGAGTGTTAATATTTTCGCTGTCTTGAACCCCTCATCGGCCTAGGAGCCACAAAGGTATCGCCATGAACAAGTCCACCCGCGTTCTGCTTGTTTCCCTGCTGTCTGTGGCCGTCCTGGCCGGTTGCTCGAAGAAGGTGAAGGAAGAGCCGGCAGCCCCGGTTGACACCGGCACCTCGACCACCACCCCGACCGGTCCGTCGACCTCCGGCCTGTACGGCCCGGGCGACCTGGACACCGACGCTTGCCTGCGCCAGCGCGTTGTCTACTTCGACCTGGACAAGGAAGACGTGAAGCCGGAATTCCAGGCCATCATGGCTTGCCACGCCAAGTACCTGCGTGACCGTCCGTCCTCGCGCATCACCCTGCAGGGCCACACCGACGAGCGCGGTTCGCGCGCGTACAACCAGGCCCTGGGTGAGCGTCGTGGCAACGGCGTCAACTCGGCCCTGCAGGCCAACGGTGGCTCGGCTTCGCAGCTGACCGTCGTGTCCTACGGTGAAGAGCGTCCGGTCTGCACCGAGTCGAACGAGTCCTGCTGGTCGCAGAACCGTCGCGTCGAAATCGTCTACACCGCGCAGTAATCCATGCGCATTGGCATCAAACTGATGCTGGTCGTTGCGGCAGCCCTCGTGGCTGCCGCACCGGCGCATGCACAGCGACAGAGCCTGGCCGACCGCGTTGGCGCGATCGAGCAGCAGATGTACAACAACAGTGCCAACCAGGACCTGTTGAACCAGATCAATCAGCTGCGGCAGCAGGTCACCAGCCTGCAGGCCTCGATCGAGCAGTTGCAGCACGACAACGCCCAGCTCAAGCAGTCCGCCCAGGACCAGTACCTGGATCTGGACAGCCGCCTGAACCGGTTGGAAGGGGGCAATGCCGCCCCGGCCCTGCCGCCCGTTCCGGCGAGCGCGCCGAAGGCCGCACCGGCTCCGGCAAAACCCGCAGCGGCGGCCACTTCCGAGCGGCCGCCTTCCGTCCATGGTGATGCCGGCAGCCTTGCCGCCACCGGCGACGAGCGCACCTCCTACAACGTCGCCTTCGATTCGCTGAAGGCCGGCAAGTACGATGACTCGGCGCAGCTGTTCCTGAGCTTCCTGCAGTTGTATCCGAACGGCGTCTACGCGCCGAACGCGCTGTACTGGCTGGGCGAGAGCTACTACGCCACCCGCAATTTCCCGATGGCCGAGACCCAGTTCCGCGAACTGCTCTCGCGCTATCCGACCCACGACAAGGCCGCTGGCGGCCTGCTCAAGGTCGGCCTCTCGCAATACGGCGAGGGCAAGGTCGACCAGGCCCAGCAGACGCTGGAGACCGTCGTGGCGCAGTACCCTGGCTCGGACGCCGCGCGCACCGCGCAGGACCGTCTGCAGTCCATCCGCCTCGGCAAGCAGATCCGCTGATCCGCTGACCGGGCGTACAATGGGTGCCCTGTAGAGCCGAGCCCATGCTCGGCTGCTTTCGTTTCCGGACCGGCAAACCCGTCCGGTTGCTGTTGTAGAGCCGAGCCATGCTCGGCTGCTTTCGTTACCGGCCACGGTAGCCCACCCGCCACGTGTCCCACCAAGAACTCCCCGCCATGACCGCCGTTACCCCGTCCAGCGCCGCCGCCATGCCCAGTGAGATCGTGCAGTCGCCCCTGCCACGCCTGAAGATCACCGAGATCTTCACCTCGCTGCAGGGCGAAGCCGATACCGCCGGCTGGCCGACCGTGTTCGTGCGCCTGACCGGCTGCCCGCTGCGCTGCCAGTACTGCGATACGGCCTATGCCTTCCATGGCGGCACCTGGTGGGACATCGACGACATCGTGGCCGAGGTGCTGGCCCAGGGCGTGCGCCACGTCTGCGTGACGGGCGGCGAGCCGCTGGCGCAGAAGCGCTGCCTGGTGCTGCTGCAGAAGCTCTGCGATGCCGGCATGGACGTTTCCCTGGAAACCTCCGGCGCGCTGGACGTCAGCGCAGTGGACCCGCGCGTATCGCGCGTGGTCGACATCAAGACCCCGGGCTCGGCCGAAGTGGCGCGCAACCGGTGGGAAAACCTGCCGCTGCTGACCGCCCGCGACCAGATCAAGTTCGTCATCTGCAGCCGCGAGGATTACGACTGGGCCAAGTCCCTGCTGGCCGAGCACGATCTGGTCAAGCGCTGCACGGTGTTCTTCTCGCCCAGCAAGGGCGAGATCACCGCGCGGCAGCTGGCCGACTGGATCGTTGAAGACCGGTTGCCGGTGCGCTTCCAGATGCAGTTGCATAAAATCCTGTGGAACGACGAGCCGGGCCGATGAGCCTGCGCAGCGTTCCCTGATGTAGCTCCGGCGCGGGACAGCGTGCTGGCTTTCCCCTCCCAACCGGATGTTTTTCCCATGAAGAAGGCAGTCGTGCTTCTCTCCGGCGGCATGGATTCAGCCGCCGTCATCGCCATGGCCCAGGAACAGGGCTTCGCCGTGCATGCCCTGAGCGTGCGCTATGGCCAGCGCCACACCTCCGAACTGGATGCCGCCGCCCGCGTGGCCAAGGCCCAGGGCGTGGTCGCGCACAAGACCGTGGACGTGGACCTGCGCAGCATCGGCGGCTCGGCACTGACCGACGACATCGACGTACCCGAGGCCGGTGGCGCCGGCATCCCGGTCACCTACGTGCCGGCGCGCAACACCATCATGCTGTCGCTGGCGCTGGGCTGGGCCGAAGTGCTCGGTGCCAATGACATCTTCTGCGGCGTCAACGCCGTGGACTACTCCGGCTACCCGGACTGCCGCCCCGAGTTCGTGGCTGCATTCCAGGCACTGGCCAACCTGGCCACCAAGTCGGGCGTGGAAGGTGCGGGCATCAAGGTGCACGCGCCGCTGCAGTTCCTCAGCAAGGGCCAGATCGTCAGCGAAGGCGTGCGCCTGGGCGTGGACTTCGGCCTGACCGTGTCCTGCTACAACGCCGACGCCAACGGCGCCGCCTGCGGCCACTGCGACGCCTGCCGCCTGCGCGCGCAGGGCTTCACCGAGGCCGGCGTGGCCGACCCCACGCTGTACGCCTGATCGCTCGGTAGAGCCGGCCGCTGGCCGGCTTCCCTGTGGGTGCGAACCCGATGGACCTGGTGTGTGCCAACCGCTCCCTCGGTGGGTGCGAACCTTGGTTCGCACACCCTGGCCCGCAAGGCATGGCCAGGCGCTACCGCTGCTGCAACCATCCCGACGCGTCAATAAACGCCCGCACTGCCTTCGGATCGGCATAGTCCAACTCAATCATCCGCGCGATACCGGCCTTCTCGTCGGCCTGCTGGCGCATGTACTCCTGCGCGATACGGTACCCAGCGTAGTACCCCACATCACTCACCCCGAATGGATTGCGGGCGCTGTTGTAGAGCCAGTTGTCGAGGTTACCCCCGTCCATCTCGGCAATGAAACGCGTGCGGATGTCCGCCTCATGCGCGGGCCCGTAGCTGTACAGCGGAAGCGCCGGCCGACGCCCACTCAGCCGTTCGGCCACGTACTCGGCAACACCCTCGCGCACCGCGTACTGGGCCAGGCTGCCGGTGGTCTCGCGCTGCTGCGTGTGCACGTACTCGTGCAGGTTGTTCTGCGCGTTGTTCGCGCCCGGCCGGCTGTCGTAGAAGATCCGCAGGCGGTCGCGCATCTTCTCCGGCAGTTCGCTCACGTCCACGCGCTCATCGCCCAGCGCCATCTCGGCACCGATCAGCACCTTGTCACCCAGCGTGGTGCCGCCGGTGCGCAGCACACCGACTGCGTAGGTGATGGTGGCCGGACGCAAAGCCGGGTAGAGCGCCCGGAATTTGGAAAGATCCCGTTCCAGTGTGGCGCTGGCCTGCTGCGCGTTGGCGGTCAACGGCCGAACCGACGTCCAGAAGCGCGGCCACGCGCGCATGGCCTCGGCGTATTCGCGGGCGTTATAGTTGCGGACCTGCATCAGCGCATGCAGGCCGGGGCTGCCTGGATCGATGTAGCGCTCCTGCACGAGTGCGGCCTGGCGTTCAACGTCGGGCTCGGCGCGCACCGCGTCATAGGTGGCCCAGAAGCGGCCGATGTCGTCGGTGACGACCTGGGGCGGGGCGGCCAGTGCCGCGCAGGGCAGCAGCAGGGCGGCAACGAGGCAGAGGGGCAGGCGCATCCGTGGCTCCGGGGAAGGATCACAGATGGGATGCGACGGCGGCCCGGAAGGTTTAAGCCGGCGGTCCAGATCGGGTAGTGCCGGCCGCTGGCTGGCAACCTCGACGCACCAGGGTTTCACCCGGCCCGGCAAAGTAGGGTAGAATGCCCACCCCGCCGAAAGGCTGGGGCAGTGCAATGGGCCGTTAGCTCAGTCGGTAGAGCAGAAGACTTTTAATCTTTTGGTCGAAGGTTCGAATCCTT
This sequence comes from Stenotrophomonas sp. GD03819, assembly GCF_029841665.1. Taxonomy (NCBI): domain Bacteria; kingdom Pseudomonadati; phylum Pseudomonadota; class Gammaproteobacteria; order Lysobacterales; family Lysobacteraceae; genus Stenotrophomonas; species Stenotrophomonas sp. GD03819. Next base: position 19,389 of record NZ_JAOCEW010000039.1, on the reverse strand, counting down.
CACGGCCCACCATTGCGATACAAGGGTTTCGGATCAATCCGGAACCCTTTTTCTTTTCCGCAATCGCCGATCGTTTCCGCAAGATCACTTCGTCGGGGCGAATGTCCGCCGCCGCGTCTGCCTTGTCAGTGCCGGCCTCAGCCCGCAGATCCCGGAACTGGGATGCCGCCTTGGCAACGCCTGCAAGTGCGTGCGCTGCATCGAATCGTCTTCGCAGCTGGCCCTTGCTCAGCAGCTGGCCGCACTCATCCAGCAGCGCCGTGTGAACGATCACCGCACCCTTCTGCTTGCCGTGCCGTTTGAACGTCAGCGGCCGGTTCGCCAGCGGCTTCAACCCGCTGAGTCCCAAGTCACGCAGCAGGGGCAGAATTGGAGGTTCTCCGGACATGCTCGGCAATGCGCTGATGACCAGCATGGACGGCTGGGACTCGCGGTGGTCACCGGATAACGTGGGCGTAGGAATCCGCGAGGTTCGTAGCTGGCAGGTTCGTGCTTATTCATGTGACCGGACACTAAGCTACGGTCTCACGGCGGCTGAACGAGGCGACGTGTCAGATTGCGCCCATGTGCCACTCCGCCCTGATCACGGTCACATGCCAGAAGCTGTGCACTGGCATGCGCGACGGAATGTTGATGCATGAAAAGTAAGTTTGAAACGTGATACGGCGCTGGATGTTCGGATGCGCGATCAATTCATTCGATGTAGCATCGGTTTGTCACTTTAGAGAGAAGTAGGCTTGGTGGTCTACTTCGGAAGTGACAGAGATCGCATTTTTGCCAAGGAGAAGGTCGTGTTGAAGGGCTGTTTTGCTGGGTTTCTTGCGCTGGTGGGGTTCATTTCTTTTGCTCCCGCTGTCGAGGCGAAAGCTGTTCGGTGCGATACGTGCACCAAGGACCTTGATTTCCGCAATGAAGCAGTAAGGCTGGGTGCGGGAACACACCTTGTGTACAACGTTTCCGCCAATTTGATCCAGCAGTACTACATCGGATATGACAGCACTGGTGGTGGTGGTGGTGGCGTTGTTCCCCGTGCTGCAGGTCCTGTAGTGCAGCGTCAGACGCCACCCTCTGGAGCTGTCGAGGAGGTTAGGCGTGGGCATCAGGTGATGGTTGAGGGCGGCGGTACTCTGCGGCCGACTTATATCGTCCCAGTTGATGTCTTGGGTCTTAATCCAAGTGCGTCTGCCAAGACCGCCTACGATTACGTCGGCGATCACAACTTGCGTGCGATGGTGGAGTCGGCAGCTGGAAGTACCGGCGTGATCACAAAAATAGTTGGTGCCAACGTTTTGACAGCGATGTCTGATCTTCTCCAACACGTGACCAACTACACGGGACTTCGCGACCAAGCCCGACTGTTGATGCGGATCGTGTTCAAAGATGGATCCTACGTTACGGTTATTGTGAATCTTGAGTATCAGAACGGCCAGAGCGAAGTCGGTAGTGAGCGTACTGCTGCAGGTCAGTTGATTCCTTCTGACATCCAGCAGGTGCAAGGGGAGTGGACGGATTACAATGGAGAGAACCTGGGGCAGATGGTCACGTACCTGCACGGCCTTGGTGCAACGATGACTTCGTCTGGTCCATCATCTGGCTCCGTGCAAGCTATTACTTGTAGCGGTGCCGGCGCTGCCAAGACCTGTCATGTCCAGTATATGATTCGCTGAAATTCTCGTTAGCGCTGTAGTTTCTCTTGGTCACTGGAATAGCCCCTGCACAGCGGGGCTATTCCATTACGAGGTGAGCATTGGTCATTCCGGGGCGATGGCGGTTTTGCCCTTCTGCGCCTGAGCAGCGGCGTGCCGGCCCAGAGTCGACCCTGGTATCTGGGCAAATCGACGATTTCGTCAGATCGCCGATGCAGCCCTTAACAATTCCTTCGCCTGGCGGCACAGGCAGGTCGGCGACGTGATCGCGGTCTTCGCGACGATCGGCCGTATGCTGCCGGCCATGACGCTTCTCCCAACTTCCACTGGACGATCAGGTTCGCCAGCCGGCCGGATGGCCCGCTGAACGTGATCGACTCCCAAAGCGTGCGGGTCGTGGCTATGGCCCCGTGGGTAAACAACGAAACCTGGATTGCCGCGCTGGACCGGCACAGGCATGGCCCGGGCGGACCGTTCCGCTGGCGCAGCAGCTATGAGCGGGGACGGGCCGGCGTCGAACTATGGGTGGCTATGCGCGAGGATAGACTGCGGGAGGACGTGGCCAGGATCCAAGCCTGGCGGGAGAAGGTCAGGGGAAACCGGCTGGCCAAGACCGACCTTGATCCGCCTTTCGGGCAGATGGAGTGGGCCTTGTTGAGGTCGCTGGAGGGGTTGGAAATCCGTTCCGCAAATTCCCTCGCCCTATGTGGCTCAAGGAATTCAAATGTCAGTTTCGAAGATTGAGGCGGAACGACATAGCGCATTGAAGGTAATGCGATTGTCCAATGGCTTCTAATCTTTTGGTCGAAGGTTCGAATCCTTCACGGCCCACCATTGCATCCAATGACCCAGGTCATTCAGAAAGGCATCGCAATGCGGTGCCTTTTTTGTTGCCTGGTCCAGGGCCTCTACTTCGTCCGCATTCCCTTGGCTTTCGCGGCCGCCGCGTCGGCAGCTTCTTGTGCGGCCGTCGCTGCCGCGTTCGCGGAACGCACGGCTTCCGCTTGAGCCGCGTCAAAGTCAGCCCGGCGCTGCGCGCTGATCCGGCGTTCCAGTTCTGAATATGCGACGTAGCTCTCCGGATGCTTCGCGACGCAGGCCTGCTGCAGCAGCGGGATCGCGTGGTCGGACAATCCCGGTTGGAGGTGGGCGAGCAGGCAGTCCGCATACGCTGCGGATGCTGCCGGAGTGCTGCTGGCCTGAGGCGAGGCGGCGGCAAGGGCGGTGGCGATCAATACGCTCAACATGGGAACCTCCTTGTGGATATGAGCGTGGCGGTGACCAGTCCGTGAGCCATGGTGCGCGTTGCATGACCATCACCGACTCCATGGTGCTCCAGTTCCGGTCGATCGGCAAAGTGCCGCGAACGACAGTGCCTCCGGCGGTCTATGCTCAGCGCTTTCCCAATATGGACCGCCCCATGCGTCTGATCGTGCTGTCGCTGTTGTTGTCCGCTGTCTCCGCCGCGCCGCTGATGGCCGCCGAAACCGCGCCGCCCGCTGCCGCCTTGCCTCTGGTCATCGGCGAGACCTTCACCATCGAATCGAAGGCGCTGGGCGAAACCCGCCGCATCAACGTCTACCGCCCGCAGCCATGGGGTCTGGACCCGAAAACGCCGCTGCCGATGCTCTACATGCCCGACGGCGGCATCGGCGAGGACTTCCTGCATGTGGCTGGGCTGGTGCAGGTGCTGACCGGCAACGGCAGCATGCGCCCGTTCCTGCTGGTCGGCATCGAGAACACCGAGCGCCGCCGCGACATGACCGGCCCCAGCAAGGACCCGCAGGACCAGAAGATCGCGCCACGCATTGGTGGCTCGGCGGCCTACCGCACGTTCCTGCGCGATGAACTGATGCCGCAGGTGCGCCAGCGCTACCCGACCACCGACGAACGCGCGTTGATCGGCGAGTCGCTGGCTGGCCTGTTCGTGGTCGAAACGCTGCTGCAGGAGCCGACGCTGTTCAACAGCTACATCGCGCTGGACCCCAGCCTGTGGTGGAACCGTGGCGCAATGCTGGCCGGCGCGGCCAAACAACTGCCGGCGGAGACGCGTGCGCTGCCGCGCGTATTCCTGGCCAGCAGTGGGCAGCCGGAGCTGGCCGCATCCACTGCACGACTGGCCGAGTTGCTGCAGCAGGCTTCACCGTCGCCGCTGGTGAAGTACCTGCCGTTGCCGGAAGAAACCCACGCTACGATCTATCATCCGGCCGCATTGCAGGCGCTGCGCACACTGTTCCCGGCGCCGCCGGCCTCGCCCTGACCGCACTGGCAGCGGGTTGCGCACCATGCAAGGATGCGGCAGCGGCGCCATCCGGTGCGCCGCCCGCAATGGGAGCGTGTGGATGCAGCGTGTGCGTGGATGGAGTGTGGCGGCCTGCCTGGCCGTGAGCGGCTGTGCGATGTCGGTGGCGCCGCCGGCAGCGCAGAGTGAAGCGAAGGAGAGCCCGGCCGCCGCTGTGTCGGGCGTGGTGCTGCCGGATACCGAAGCGCTGCGCGTGCACGATCCGATCGGCCGCGATTATCCGGTCTGGGTGGCGTTGCCGGCCGACTACGCCGCACATCCGGAAAAGCACTATCCGGTGCTGTACGTGACCGACGCGCTGTACAGCTTCCCGCTGGTGCGCAGCGTGCGCAACCTGGTGGGCCAGAAGGGTGTCAACCTGGAGGATTTCATCCTGGTCGGGCTACCGCCGCAGGAAGGGCTGACCTCCAAGCAGAGCCGCTCGCGCGACTACACGCCCAGCGACCCGGCGCGTACCGATCCGCGTGATTACAGCGATGACGTGAGCTACGGCGGCGCGGCGCACTATCGCGATTTCCTCGCCGAGCGGGTGCTGCCGATGATCGATGCGCGCTACCGCACTGATCCGGCGCGGCGCGCCTATGCGGGTCATTCCTATGGTGGCCTGTTCGGCGCCTATGTGCTGACCACGCGCCCGGACATGTTCCGCACCTACATCCTCTCCAGCCCATCACTGTGGTTCGACGACCACCGGGTGCCGCGCATGCAGGCCGAGGCCAAGGCGCCGGCGCAGCCGACCTCGGTGGTGCTGTCGGTGGGCAGCTTTGAAACGGTCAAGCCCGAACCGCGTTATTTCACCCGCAACGACATGCTGCGCCACAACGCAGAATTCGCCGAGCAGCTGCGCAGCAGCGGGCGATCGTTGAAGGTGGAGAACATGGTGATCGATGACGAGGATCACTTCACGGTCTACCCGGACATGATCACCCGAGCGCTGCTGAAGGTGTTCCCGGGTAGCGGGCCGTACAGCAGCGGTTGATCGCAGGTTCAATCCACGCATGGCGTGGATCTACCGGGGTTGTTGACGTGGGTCCACGCCGACGAGAAACGGAATCAGTAGATCCACGCCATGCGTGGATGATCCCCTCAGGCCGCGCTGGCCCGCGGCGGCGGCATCAGTGCGGCATCCGCTGCGTGGCGGAAGCACAGGCGGATGGCATCGAGCAGCTCGCTCATGCTGTATGGCTTGGGCAGGAAGTGGATGCCGGCGCGCAGCTGCGGCAGCACGCGATGCTGATCCATGCCGGAGGTGACCAGGATCGGCAGCTGCGGCAGGTGCTCGCGCACGCGGTTGGCGGTTTCGATGCCGCTGATGCCGCCCAGGCAGACGTCGGTGAACAGCAGGTCGAACGGTTCACCGGCGTTGAGCAGGCCCAGCGCGGCCTCGGCGCTGCTGACAGCGGTGACCTGGCAGGCCTGGCTTTCCAGGGCGAGACGGCTCAGTTCCTGGGTTTCCTCGGCGTCCTCGATGAGCAGGACGCGCGGTTCCACAAAGCGCTTGGACAGCAACATGACGCGGCAACTCCGGACAACAGGGGGAGCGAAAGGCGCGCAAGTATGCGCAAGCCGGTAGTGATCCCGGCGTGCACGGCAAGCTAAGTGGGCGTTACAACCGCGTCTGGCGCCGGCGATGCACGTGCCAGGCCAGGATCGCGACCGCGAACAGGGCGGTGCCGATGCGCAGGCCGGTGGCCTGCCAGCCCAGTGCAACGGCGTCATCAAGGCTGAACACGTTCCAGGCCAGGTTCATCGACACGTGCAGGACCAAGCCGCACCACAAGGTGTCACCGTCGAGGTGGTCGAGCCAGGCGAAGATGAAGCCGCCCAGGGCGATCACCGCCCCGACGAACAGCGCGAGGCCGCCGCCGTCGAACCCGCCGAAGCCCAGCCAGTGCACCATGCCGAACAACAGCGCCTGCGGCAGTGCGAGCCATGGCCAAGGGGCGCGCACGATCTTCACCAGCAGCACGAAGCCGAGGCCGCGGAACAGCACTTCCTCGGCCAGTGGGAACAGCGCTGCCAGCATGGTGGCATCCAGTACGGTCAGTGCCTTGTTCGGTGTACCAAGCAGCGCCAGGCCCAGCCAGCAGGGCAGGCTGGCCAGCAGTACCCACATCGGGCCGCTCCAGCCGTTGCCGCGCAGCCCCAGGCTGGCCATCAGGCCCATCCCGCGTGGCCGCAGCAGCGCGGCCAGCAGGAGTGCCACGAGCACGGCCAGCGCGTTGTCGAGCAGGCTGCCGCCGTAAGCAATGGGCAAGGCGGGAATCGGCGTGCCTGCGGCGGCTGCGATGTCGCGCAGATTCAGGCCAACGCCAACGCCGAGCAGCACCAGCAGCAGGCGCGCGGCGCTGGGCAGGCGGGACAGGACGGTCATGCTCGCACTCCCTGCGGAACCAGCATGCAGTGTGGAAGGGACCGGGCACGCTGGCACGCGCCGGAAGTCCCTGTGCCTTCGGTCATGTGTTGCCGCACAGTCATCACAGGGCAGGTAGAGTCGAAACCAGACCGAGAGGAGCAATGCCGATGCTGTGCCCCGTGTGCAAGACCCAGACCCTGCAGATGGCCGAACGCCATGGCATCGAAATCGACTATTGCCCTGGCTGCCGCGGTGTCTGGCTGGATCGTGGCGAGCTGGACAAGATCATCGAGCGCGCGGGTGCGGGTAGTGCGGTACCGCCGCCCGCCCCGGCGCAGTCGCAGCCGGCCGCCGCGCCGCCGCCGGTGATGCACCGTGACACCCGCCATCTGGGCCAGCGCTACGAGGACAACCGTGGCCAGCAGTACGGTCGCGGCTACAAGAAAAAGAAGAAGGACAGCTTCCTGTCGGAGCTGTTCGACTTCTAGCCGCTTCGCTCTTTGTAGCGTCTAGCCATGCTCGACGCTACAGGGGCCGCATGATCACGGCCGGCGCAGGATGAACTCGCGGTCGTGGGTATCGCCGACGATGAAGTCGTACTCGCCCACTTTGCTGCAGCCATAGCGCGCGTAGAAACGCTGCGCGCCGAAGTTTTCTTCCCATACGCCCACCCACAGGGTGCGGCGCTGCGGCTGGTCCAGCCAGGCCATGAACGCGTCCATCATGCGTGCACCATGGCCGCCGTTCTGGTGTGCAGCCAGAATGTAGAACCGCTTCAGTTCGATGTCGCCCTCGCATGCATCCGTGTGCGGCAGGGTGTTGGCACCGGCGGCCAGATAGCCGACCACGGCGTCACCGTCCGTCAGCAGCCAGATGGCACTGCGTGGGTCAGACAGTTCGATGCGCTGCGGTTCGCTGCTGTAGTGATCCTGCAGGAAATCGTGCAGGTCCTGCGGCGGATACGAGTCGCCCCAGGTCTCGGTGTAGGTGGCGATGGCGATTGCCGAAAGCGTGTCGACGTCGGCGAGGGTGGCGCGGCGGATCTGCAACGACATGGCGGTGCCTGCATTGGAACGTGGCGCAGTGTAGCCGGCCCCGGCGGCTGCCGGGGCTGGCCACTGCTCACGTAACGCTGCTCAGAACCACATGCGCACGCCAGCGACCCAACGTGTGTCGCGCGCGTGGTCACCGGCATAGTCGGCGGTGTCGCCGAAACTGCGTTCGTGGCTGATGCCGATGTACGGCGCGAAGCGGCGGCTGAACTCATAGCGCAGTCGCAGCCCGGCTTCGACCTTGTTCAGCCCACGGCCGATGCCGTACTCCGGTTCATCCTTGGCTGCCACCGTGGCTTCCAGCAGCGGCTGCAGGATCAAGCGGTTGGTCAGCAGCACGTCGTACTCGACTTCGGCCTTGGCCAGCACCTGGCCGCCGGAGCCCATGTACAGCGTGGCCGAGCTCTCGAACTTGTAGGGCGCAAGGCCCTGGATGCCGATCGCCGCCCACGTGCGGGAGTCGGCCGGTCGGAAGTCCTGGCGCACACCGACCAGCACGTCCCACCACGGCGACACGCTGCGGCCATACAGTGCTTCAAGCGACGATGATTCGGTGCGGCCACGGCTGCGTTCGCCATCGGTGCGCAGCCACAGGCGGTTGATGTTGCCGCCGATCCAGCCGGTGGCTTCCCAGGCCTGGCCGTTGCTGCTCTTGCCGTCCCAGTGTTCGAGGCGGTCAATCAGCAGCAGGCTGTTGATCTCCGGCGCGTGTTCCATCGCGCCATGCGCGATCGGTGGGAAGGCGGCAGCGCGGTCGGCGTCGGTCGGAACCGGGATCGGCTCGCGCGGTTCGGTGGGTGCGGGCGTGCCGTGACCCATCGCCGCGTGATCCATGCTGGAGTGCTCCATCGTGGAATGATCCATCGCGGAATGGTCCATCGTCGCCGGCTGCATCGCGGCGTGGTTCATCTTCGAGTGATCCATGGTCGAGTGGTCCATCTTCGAATGATCGACCGGTTCGGCAGGCGTCTTCGCGGACTTCGTGGCCTTCGCAGGCGCGTTCATCGCGCCCATGTCATGGCCCGCGTGCGACTGCGCGAACACCGGCAATGCGGCGGCCAGGCCCAAGGCCAGCAGGCTGGGGGAAAGCAGTGAGCGGCTCATTCTTCGATCCTCACTTCGCGCATCATGCCCGCTTCCATGTGGTACAGCAGATGGCAGTGATAGGCCCAGCGGCCGAGCGCGTCGGCGCGCACGCGGTAGCTGCGGCGTGTACCGGGTGGCATGTCGATGGTGTGCTTGCGCACCTGGAATTCGCCTTGTGCGTTTTCCAGATCGCTCCACACGCCGTGCAGATGGATCGGGTGCTGCATCATGGTGTCGTTGACCAGCACGATGCGCATGCGTTCGCCGTAGTTCAGCCGCAGCGGCTCGGCGCTGGCAAACGGGATGCCGTCGAACGACCAGGAGAATTTCTCCATGTGGCCGGTCAGGTGCAGCTCGATCTCGCGGCTCGGCTCGCGGCCATCGGGGTCCTCGAACAGGCTGCGCATCGCGCCGTAGGTGAGTACCTGGCGACCGTTGTCGCGCAGGCCGATGCCGGGATCGTCCAGCTTCGGTTCGGTGGCCGAGCTCTGCATGTCCACCAGCGGGTTGTTGCGCTCACTGGCCGGGTGCTTCGGTGCCCTGCTGGCGGTATCGCCGTCGTGGCCCATGCTGGCGCCGCAGCCGCCTTCCATGCCCTTCATCGCGGCCATGTCATGGCCACCATGGCCACCACTACCCATGTCGTGCCCCATGTCGCTCATCGTCAGCAACGGGCGTGGGTCGCGCGCGGGAATCGGTGCCTGCAGGCCATGGCGGACTGCCAGCGTTCCGGCGGCAAAGCCGGTACGGCCCATGTCCTGGCAGAAGATGGTGAACGCATCCTGCCCGGTCGGTTCCACCAGCACGTCGTAGGTTTCGGCCGGCGCGATGCGGAACTCGTCGATGCTGACCGGATGGATGTACTGGCCGTCGGCGGCGACCACGGTCATTTTCAGGCCGGGAATGCGCACGTCGAAGTAGGTCATCGAGGCGCCGTTGATGAAGCGCAGCAGCACTTTCTCGCCGCTGCGGAACAGCCCGGTCCAGTTGCCGGCCGGCGCGGTGCCATTCATCAGGTAGGTGTAGGTGTGCGCATTGATGTCGGAGATGTCGGTGGGCGTCATCCGCATCCGCCCCCACATGCCACGGTCGGACAACGCGGCCGACCAGCCGTCGCGCTTCACGTCACGCAGGAAGTCGGGCAGCGTGCGCTTGTAGTAGTTGTCGTGCTCGGCAAGCTTCTTCATGCGGCGGAACAGCGCGCCCGGGTCCATGTCGGTCCAGTCGGACAGCATGATCACGTGCTCGCGGTCGTGGTGGTACGGCGCCGGTTCGGCCGGATCGATGATCAGCGCACCGTACAGGCCGGCCTGCTCCTGGAACATCGAGTGGCTGTGGTACCAGTAGGTGCCGGACTGCTTGAGGTCGAAGTGGTAGTGGTAGGTCTCACCGGGGCCGATGCCGTTGAAGCTCAGCCCGGGCACGCCGTCCATGTTGGCTGGCAGCAGAATGCCGTGCCAGTGGATCGAGGTCGGATGGTGGTCCAGCGTGTTGCGCACGAACAGATCCACGGTCTGGCCTTCGCGCCAGCGCAGGATCGGGGCCGGCAGCGAGCCGTTGACGGTGATCGCCGGGCGGGTGCGGCCGGTGAAATTGGCCAGCGATTCGCCGATGGCCAATTCGATGCGGGTGTCGCTGAGCACGGCAGGGGCGCCGGCCAGGCGTGGGGCGGCCGTGGCGGCGGCGAGCGCGCGCTGCGGCACGCCGACAGCGGCGATGCCGGCAACCACGCCACCGGCGGCCAGGCCCTGCACGAACAGGCGGCGCGACGGCATGGGCACAGCGCCCGGACCGGGGGGAATGCGGGTATTCATGGTGGTGACTCCAGACACGTAAAGACGCCGGCAGGCCGCCGGCTACGGTGCGCAGGGCGCACGGTGCGTGTGGAATCAGCCGATGGGAGGGCGGGAGATCGGCGGCAGCGGCGGCGCCGGCCGGCCAGTGGCCGGCATCGGCTGCGGGGCCAGCGACAGCGCCGGTCCGGCCATGAACGGCAACGGCTGCACCACCAGCAGCGGGTGCTGGGCGCAGCTGCGCACGCAGTCCTTGATCTGGCAGTGGGCGTCGTGGGCGGGGGCCTTGGCCTGTGGGGCCTCGTCGGCCTGCATGGCGGCGTGGTGGTGGCAGTCGGCATCGCCGCCATCAAGGGCGGCTACCGCGTGGGCCATCCGGCCCATTTCCTCGTGACCACTGGCCATGGCCGCGTTCAGCCCGTTGAGCAACAGGCTGAGCATGAGCACGACACGGAGCAGGGTCGAGGCGAGGGACATGGCGCTAATCTAGCCGCAAGCGGCTGTGGATGCACTTCCGGCTGAATGGCCGGTTCAAGGTTGGACCTGCACCAGCGTAGAGCCGAGCCCGCGCTCGGCTGCTGTTCGCGCAGAGGCAGCCGGGCGTGGGCTCGGCTCTATCGGGGCGCCCGTGCGCCATTGGGGCCATGCCCGGCGGCCGCGCAGCGCGGCAACGCGATACCGTCAGCCCTCTTCACGCACGATCTCGACCAGGCGTGGGCCGTAGCGGCTCAGCTTGGTGCCGCCGATGCCGCCGACCCGGGCCAGTTCATCCAGGCTGGTCGGGCGTTGCTCGGCGATGTTGCGCAGGGTGCTGTCGTGGAAGATCACGAAGGCCGGCACGTTCTGTTCGCGGGCCAGTTCGGCACGCAGGCCGCGCAGAGCGTTGAACAGGGCCAGATCCTGCGGCAGTACCGACAATCCGGTGCGTTGTGCGCTGCGCTCGCGTCCGCTGGTGCTGCTGGCCGGGTCGCGGCGCATGCTGATCTGGCGGCGGCCGGTCAACACGTCACGGCTGGCATCGGTCAGGCGCAGGCCGCCGTGGCCCTCGCTGTCCACTTCCAGCAGGCTGGCGGCGACCAGCTGGCGGAACACGCTGCGCCAGGTGCGCGCATCCAGGTCGCGGCCGATCGCGTAGGTGCTCAGCTTGTCGTGGCCCTGCTGCCTCACTTTCTCGTTCTCGCTGCCTCGCAGCACGTCAATCAGATGGCCGACGCCGAAACGCTGGCCGCTGCGGTAGACACAGCTCAGCGCCTTCTGCGCTGGAATGGTCGCGTCCCACGAGGCTGGCGGCGTCAGGCAGTTGTCGCAGTTGCCGCAGGGCTGGGGATAGGTCTCGCCGAAACCGGCCAGCAGCACCTGGCGGCGGCACTGCATGGATTCGCAGTAGCCCAGCAGGTGGTCGAGCTTGCCCCGCTCCAGCTGCTTGCGTTCTTCGCCGGCCTCGGACTGCTCGATCATCTGCTTGAGCAGCACCACGTCGCCCAGGCCGTAGCACAGCCAGGCTTCGGCGGCTTCGCCATCACGGCCGGCGCGCCCGGTTTCCTGGTAGTAGCCTTCCATCGACTTCGGCAGGTCGGTATGCGCCACGAAGCGCACGTCCGGCTTGTCGATGCCCATGCCGAAGGCGATGGTGGCGCACATCACGATGCCATCCTCGCGCAGGAAACGGCGCTGGTTGTCAGCGCGCACTTCCGGCGGCAGGCCGGCATGGTAGGGCAGGGCGTTGAAGCCCTGGCCGCACAGGAATTCGGCAGTCTCCTCGACCTTGCGCCGCGACATGCAGTAGACGATGCCGGCCTCGCCACGGTGACCGCGCAGGAAGTCGGTCAGCTGCTTGCGGGCGTTGTCCTTCTGCACCACGGTGTAGCGGATGTTGGGGCGGTCGAAGGAGCTGACGAAGTGGCGTGCTTCCTGAAGGTCCAGGCGTTCGGCGATCTCGCGCTGGGTCGGCGGATCGGCGGTGGCGGTCAGCGCGATCCGGGGGATCTGCGGCCAACGCTCGTGCAGCACGGTCAGCTGGCGGTATTCCGGGCGGAAGTCGTGGCCCCATTGCGACACGCAATGCGCTTCGTCGATGGCGAACAGGGCGATCCGGCTGCGTGACAGCAGCGACAGGAAGCGGCCGGTCAGCAGCCGCTCCGGGGCGACATAAAGCATGTCCAGCTCGCCAGCGAGCAGTTCGCGTTCGACGCGGCCGGCCGTTTCAGCGTCCAGGGTCGAGTTCAGGAATTCGGCGCGCACGCCGAGCTGGCGCAGGGCTTCGACCTGGTCCTGCATCAGCGCGATCAGCGGCGAGATGACGATGCCACATCCGTCACGCAGCAGGGCCGGCACCTGGTAGCAGAGCGACTTGCCACCGCCGGTGGGCATCAGCACCAGGGCATCGTGACCGGCAGCCACATGCTCCACGATGTCCTGCTGGGGACCACGGAAATCGTCGTAACCAAAGACGCGTTGAAGCAGGTCGTGCGCGGGACGGGAAGCCATCCGGCTAGTTTACCCCGGCGGGGGAGTCGGCAGGGCTGCGCCCTGCACCCGCTGCAAGCCAGTGCAACGTCAAAGGCAACAGCCGGCTCTGGGGTGATTCGTGGTTTGGTGGGGCGGTGTCGGATTGCGGGGACGCCGCAAGTACGTCCCTGTAGGCTTGGCAGCCGCATCCATGCGGCTGACACCCCGCAATCAGACACCGCCCCACCTTCGACAGTTTCCCGCGGCCGTTGGTGGGTGTCGACCTTGGTCGACACATCTGTCAGATATCGACAAACAAAATGGGGTCAGATCCGTTTTCCTGCGGAAAACGGATCTGACCCCAATGGCTTTGCCGGCAGATCGCGGAAATCTGTCGAAGGCGGGGTGGGTCCGGTGGCAGGGGTGTCCGCGGCATGGATGCCGCGGCCAAGCCCCCAAGGACGGGTTCACGGCGTCCCCCGCGAACCCACCCCGCCCGGCCAAGCACGGCTTTTGCTTTACGCGACCAACCGCCCACCCACGAGGGGCTGCGCCGTTCGCCGGAATCTACGCCGAAGGCGCCGGCTTCTGCCGAAGCAGACTGACCGCCAGGCCGCCCACTACCAGCACACCCAGACCCAGCAACGCCCACAGCAACCACGACTTCCAATCGTGCTGCGGTTTCAGCGCCGCGTCGCCGGCCAGCGGCTCCGGGCTGCCTTCCAGGCGCGCCAGCGTCGGCTGCCACGACGGGTCGTTGCGCAACCGCAGTTCCTCGATCAGCACGCCAATCGGCGCCTCCGTGCGGCGCGCGGTCGAGCTGCCCACCGCCAACGCGTAGGGCGCCGCGCCCTGGCTCAGGAATACCAGTACTTCGGGCTGGTAACCCAGGCGCAGGGTCGGTGCGGTGGCCGTTTCGGCGGGGTTCGCCACCAGCTTCCAATAGCGATCCCGATGCACCCCGCCCAGCGGCTGCGCGGCCGATTGCTGCCGTTGGCCCTGCGCACCCTGCTGCAGCTGATAGGCAATCCACGGTGCACTGCGGCGCTGCCATTCCGCGCTCTGGTCATCGCGGCTGAACAATGTCCACTGCACCAGGCTGTTGTCGGTGCTGGCCACGTCGGCACGTGCCGCCGGGAAGCGGCCATCCATCTCGAAGGTGTATTCGCCCTTGCCCTTCGAGGTCGGTTCCAGCGACAACCATTCCCACGGCAGCGTCGCCGGTGCCGGCGGCAGCTCGGCCAGTACGCTGCGCAGCGTCGGCAGACGCGCATCGCCTTGCGCCAGCACGCGCAGATAGCGCGCTTCACCATCCACCTGCAGGCGGCGCTGCAGCAGGCGCTTGCCGGCGCGCTGCAGATCCACCAGCGGAATGTCGCGGCCAATCGCACGCCAGTGCTGCAGGTCGTCGCTGACGTCCAGCTGCACCTGAGCCTGCAACGGCTGGCCACTGTCAGCCCAATCCAGCACCAGCGCCGCCAGCGGCTGCTGGCCCAGCACACTGGCGTCGATCAGCCAGCCACCCTGCCCGCTCGCCGCCGCACCACCACTCACGCGGGCTTCCACGCGACGCACACGGCCATCGGTATCGCGCTCGGTCAGCAACTGCAGGTCGTTGCGCTGTGCTTCGGCCAGTGGCGGCAACGCGAACCACGGCAGCTCACGCTGCACCGGCGGCTGTGCCAGCGGCTGATCCGGCGCCAGCAATGCCGACGGCAGCGATTGGCCGGCGGCATTGAACACCTGCACATCGCCCAGGTCCGCACTGCCGGCGCGACGGTAGATCGCCGGTTCCAGCACAACACGGTAGGCACCCGATTGTGCGCTGGACAACGTAAGCGGCCACTGTTCGGCGTACTGGGTACGGTAATCGGCGGCCTGTGCGGTGACGGCGGCCAGCATGCCGAACATCGCCGGCAGCAGCGCCCTGCTCCACGTCTTCATTATTGTTTTTCCTCCACGGTCGGCGCCGCGCTCGGCGGTGCCGGTGCCAGATAACCCACGACCGTGCACAGCAGGCCGTAGGCGATGAACGATGCAATGCCCAGCAGGTTGCCCAGGTGCTGGCGATCAACAATGACCAGTTTGGCCAGTACCACACCCATCAGCACGGCACCGACCATCCACAACACGCGCTGGCCGCGGCGCGAACCCCATACCCAGGCGATCACGCCGAGCACACTCCACAGCACGGTCAGGCTGGTCTGCGCCAGGCTGGAACGCATCATCGACGAACTCCACGACAGGCCGCCCCACTGATGCACGCCGTGCAGCACCAGGCTGGTCAGCGCGACGAAGGTGGCCAATGCCAACAGCGGCAGCCGGATCTTCACCAGTGCCTGCGGCGCCTGCCCGCTGTACAGCCAGCGCGCCAGCAGCGCCAGGCTCAACCACTGCCCCAGCTCGGCCGGGTTCAACACCGGCAGCCACAGCAGCGGCGCTGCGTCACCCGGCAGCAACTGGCCGAACAGCCAGCCTGCGGACAGCAGGCCGAACAGCACGCACTGCAACGGCAGGCGCACGCTGTCGAAGGCAGCCCCCAACGGCCAGCGCAGTGCATCCCAGCGCCACAACGACAGCGCCGCCATCAGCAGCCACGGCAGCGCGAACAACAGCAGCGTCCAGCCCTGTGCCAGCCCGGCCTCGCCGCCGCCCCACAGGGCCAGCAACGAAAGCAGCGACGGCCACAGCAGCCACCACAGGAACTGCGCGATGCGTGCCACGGTGTTGCCGCCCTGGCGCAGGCACAGCAACGTACGTACGCCCAGCGCCGCGAACACCGCCCAGGCCAGTGCGCCATAGCCGGCGAACGGCTGCTGGTGCGCATCGCTCTGCATCAGCGCAAGCGGGAAGCCCAGGGCCAGCATCGCCAGGGCGGTTACGCCCAGCGCGCGTGCCGGCTGGCGGCGCTGCATTTCAGCCGCCAGCCAGGCCGTGGCCGCGACCAGCACCAGCAACGCATCGGCCTGCGTGCGGTGCGGGAAGAAGCGGAAGATCTCGTGCACCAGGCCGCCCAGCCACCACAGCAGGCCCCACAGGTAGTAGACCAGTGCGATCTCATGGCGCTCCCTGCGCTGGTAACTCCACGCCGACGCGAAGCCGGCAATGGCCAGCAGCAACGCGCCGATGGCGGTCGGGTTGAGCAGGAAGCGTGCGTCTTCGAGCCAGTGGTCGGCGCCGGCCACAAAGGCGAACGCAGCACCGATCTGCAGCAACGCGCCGGACACCTGCGGCAGCCAGCGTTTCTGGCGCAGGCCCAGCCAGGCCAGGCCCGCACCTTCCAGCGCGAACACCGCGCCGGTGGCACGCGCAGACAATGCCAGCGGCACCGCCAGCGTGGCGAAGCCCACCGCCAGCACCGCATGCGACTGCGCCAGCACGGTGTAAGACGCGCGCGCGATCAGTGCCCGCGCCAGTACGGCGTAGATCGCCGCCAGGCCCAGCGCGCACAGCGCCAGCGTCATCGGCTGCTCGTGCAGCATGCCCGCCTGCATCGAGAAGGCGACCAAGGGCGTGCCGAACACCAGGCTGCCGTCGACCAGGTCACGTCGCCCGGCGGGCTGCCGGCGCGCGTACAGCAGCGGGATCAACAGGTAGAAGGCGAAGAACAGCAGCAGGAACGGCTCGGTGCTGCTGAACTTGTCCGGCGCGTACTGCAACACGCCCCAGAACGTACCGATGCCGAAGGTAAAAGCGAAGCCAAGCAGGTTCAGCGCACGCCACGGACGGAACCAGGCGATGGCGAAGATGCCAGCGTTGAGCACCGCGTAGTAGCTGAACAGCCCCACGTGGTTGCCACTGCCGGTGGACAGCCACAGCGGTGCCATGAAGCCGGCGAGGATGCCCAGCACCGCCAACGTGCGCGAGTTCTGCACCACCGCCAGCACGCACAGGCCGGCCACCAGCGCGATCGAACTGGCGAAGGCAAACCCGGGGTTGAGCAGCTCGAACCGTTTGAATGCGGCGAAGATGGTCAGCAGCAACACGCCAATGGCACCGCCCTGCAGCGCCAGTGCGAACAGGCGCCGGCGCTCGCGCTGGTGCCAGCCGAACGCCAACAGGCCCAGCGCACCCACGGTGACACCGGCCAGGCGCAGCTCGATCGGCAGCACCAGCCAGCCCTGGTCGCTGACGTACTTCAACAGCGCGGCAACACCGGCCAGCAGCACCAGCATGCCGATCTTGACCGGCACGTTGCCCTCGGTGAACCAGCGCTTGACCGCGCCGATGCCGCGCTCGATGAAGTTGGGCAGCGCCGGTTCGGAAGGCAACGGCGGCTGCAACGGCGCGTGTGGCACCGGCGGCGGTGCGACCGGGCGCGGCACCTCCGTTGCTGCAGGCACCACTTCGCGCACCGGCGGCGGCGTTGGCTGGGACGGAGGCGGTGCGGCAGCCGCCACCGGCCGCAGGAACGGCGGATCGGCGCCGGCCGCAGGCATGGGCGCAGCCCGTTCTGGCGCAGGCTCGGCTGCAACCGGCCGGACGGCCGGCGCGGCGGCCAGGGCACCTTCCAGCGCGGCCACACGGCGGCGCAGGCCGGCAATCATCACCAGCGCCACCACCAGCAGCAGCGGGATGGCCAGCAGGACCAGTACCACCAGGGCGATCAATGCTTCCATTGCATGCTTCCATTGCAATCCCGCGCCCCAGCGGCAGCGGTCGACCGGCCAATGCTACGACAGGGCTGCCCCCATAAACGACGAACCCCGGCCAGGCCGGGGTCCGCGTGCGATCTTCGCCGGCCTTACTTGGCGGCGACGACCTTGGCCATTTCCAGGCACTTGTTCGAGTAGCCCCACTCGTTGTCGTACCAGGTGACCAGCTTGACGAAGGTGCCGTCCAGGGCGATGCCGGCCTCGGCGTCGAACACCGAGGTGCAGGTCTCGCCGCGGAAATCGGTGGCCACCACCTTGTCTTCGGTGTAGCCCAGGATGCCCTTCAGCGGGCCTTCGCTCTGTGCCTTCACTTCGGCGCAGATCTCGGCGTAGGTGGCTTCCTTTTCCAGCTCGACGGTCAGGTCGACCACCGACACGTCCGAGGTCGGGACGCGGAAGCTCATGCCGGTCAGCTTCTTGTTCAGTTCCGGAATGACCACGCCGACGGCCTTGGCCGCACCGGTGGACGACGGAATGATGTTTTCCAGGATGCCACGGCCACCGCGCCAGTCCTTGTTGGACGGGCCATCGACGGTCTTCTGGGTGGCAGTAGCCGCATGCACGGTGGTCATCAGGCCACGCTTGATGCCCCACTTGTCATTGATGACCTTGGCCAGCGGGGCCAGGCAGTTGGTGGTGCACGAAGCATTGGAGACGATCGCCTGGCCGGCGTAGGTCTTGTCGTTCACGCCGTAGACGAACATCGGCGTATCGTCCTTCGACGGGGCCGACATGATGACCTTCCTGGCGCCGGCATCGATGTGCTTCTGCGCGGTTTCCTTGGTCAGGAACAGGCCGGTGGACTCGATCACCACGTCCACGTCCACTTCGTTCCACTTCAGGTTGGCCGGGTCGCGTTCCTGGGTCAGGCGGATCTTCTTGCCGTTGACCAGCAGGTCGTTGCCCTGCACCGCCACGTCGGCCTTGAAACGACCGTGCACGGAGTCGTACTTGAGCATGTACGCCAGATAGTCCGGCTCCAGCAGATCGTTGATGGCCACGATTTCGATGTCGTCGCCGAAGTTCAGCACCGCCGAGCGCAGGACGTTACGCCCGATGCGACCGAAACCGTTGATACCAACCTTGATTGCCATGTTCTCAAGCTCCTGCGGCCGCGACGGGTGCGGCGGGATGGATAGGGCCCACAAGTCTAGCAAACCGGGGCTGGCCACCGCGGGCCAGCCCCGGCGGGCGGCGGGCCGGCAGACAGGATTTGATCCGGATCAAAGCGTTAGCGCGATGTGAGGCCGAAACTGGCCACATCCACCCAGCAACGAGATCACCCCCATGCGCAAGACCTCCCCCCTGATCGTGGCCAGCCTGGCCGCCGCCCTGTCGCTCGCCGCCGCCCCGGCCATGGCCCAGTCCAAGGGCGACTGGACCCTTTCCGCCGGCGTGCACCAGGTGGCCCCGAAGTCGAACAACGGCTGGCTGGCCAACCACACGCTGAAGGTCGACGTCGACAACGACGTCAAGCCGACCATCACCGGTGAGTACTTCATCGCCGACAACCTGGGCATCGAAGTGCTGGCCGCGCTGCCCTTCAAGCACGACATCAACATCAATGGCCTGGGCCGCGTGGGCAGCACCAAGCAGCTGCCGCCGGTGGTGACCGTTCAGTACCACTTCAACAGCAAGGGCAAGGTGTCGCCGTTCATCGGTGCCGGCGTGAACTACACGACCTTCTTCAGCGAAGACACCACCGGTGCGCTGAAGGACAGCCGCCTGAAGCTGCAGGATTCGTGGGGCCTGGCCGCGCATGCGGGCGTGGACTTCGCGATCGGCGAGAAGGGCGCGCTGCGCGTGGACATGCGCTGGATCGACATCGACAGCAAGGTGAAGTTGAACGGCGAGAAGATCGGCACGGTCAACATCGATCCGCTGGTCTATGGCGCTTCGTACGTCTTCAAGTTCTAAAGCGGTGTGTTGAGCGCGGGGGCTTCGCCCCCGCTCCCCCGCTGCACGCGAAACCCTCGCAGCATGTTGCCCCGGTGATTGCCGGGGCTTTTTTTGTTCCAGGGACTGAAGCAGTTCCGGAGCTGGGGCGAGGC
>NZ_JAOCEW010000038.1:0-44779 GCF_029841665.1 Stenotrophomonas sp. GD03819 | reverse complement strand
GACACTCCCGCAACCGGACCCACCCCGCCTTCGACAGATTCTTGCGAGCTGTTGGACATGCCGACGGGGTCAGATCCGTTTTCCGAAGGAAAACGGATCTGACCCCAGTTTGAATTTCGATATCTGACAGAGATTCATCCACGCATGGCGTGGATCTACTGGCCACCGGTCAACTGTCGAAGGCGGGGCACTGTGGGTTTGCGGGGTGTGAGCGCCATGGATGGCGCGACCAAGGCTACATGGACGTACTTGCGCCGTCCCCGCATACCCACAGTGCCCCGCCATCCCACGGGGTGCCTGCTGTTGCCGTTGCTTCGGCTGTTGCTCTGGCTTGAAGCAGGTGCAGGGCTGCAAGCCCTGCCGCCCCCCCTCAGTGCAGGAGCGCTGCCACCGCCGCGCGGAATCCGTCCTGGGCCTGCCCGGACTCCGGCGCATGATGCAGCTGCCGCACCGCGCGTCCCAGCCGTGCCGCGCCGACGAAGCCACAACTGGCCTGCAACCGGTGCAGCTGGCTGCGCAGCTGGCGCTCGTCGTGCTGGTCCACGGCCTGCTCGACCGCGTCGCGTACCCCCGGCAACTCGGCCAGGAACAGCTCGCGCAGGGCGATCAGGTGGTTGCGCTGGCCATTGAGCGCGGCCAGTGCCGCGGTCTCGTCCCAGTCCTGCACCTGCAGCTCGACCGCAGCCGGAGCCGGCGCAACGAAGATCCCCGCGGGGCTGTTCACCAGCGCGCGGCGCACGGCTTTCAGCAACTGGTCGCGGCCCAGCGGCTTGACCAGCGTGTCGCTGAAGCCAGCTTCACGCAGGCGGGCATGGATGGAGGTGTCGCCATCGGCGGTATGCGCCAACGCCGGGGTGTCGGGGTGTGAACGGCGCAGTTCGCGCAGCAGCTGCGCGCCATTGCCGTCCGGCAGGTTGACGTCGATCAGCCACAGGTCATGCGCGCCGGGTTCGGCGCTCGCCAGCGCACTGGCCAGTGAATCTGCGGTGTCCACGTCCGCCGGTAACGTTTCCAACGCCGCCTTGAAAAAACCGCGGCTGATGATGTCGTCCTCGACAAGCAGGAAGCGGGGCCGGCTGGCCCGCGGGGTCATCTGCATCAGGGCTGCCTCCATGTCAGCTGTTGCAATCATCAAGCACGGCGGCGGCGGGCGCAAGCGGGTCCGGGCCCTGCCGGTCAGGATCTGCGACAATACGCCCCCATTTTTGCCCGCAGCCTGTTGCCACGTGGCCCGATCCCGCTCCCGCATCGACCGTACCCCGTTCCAGACCGAGATCCTCGACCTCAGCCATGATGGTCGCGGCGTCGCCCGCCGTGAGGGTGAGGGCGGCAAGGTCACCTTCGTCAGCGGCGCACTGCCGGGTGAGGTGGTCATGGCCGAACAGACCGCCCGCAGCCGCCATTTCGACGAAGCGCGCACGGTGGAAGTGCTGAAGGCCTCGCCGCAGCGCGTCACCCCGAAGTGCCCGCACTTCGGCACCTGTGCCGGCTGCGTGCTGCAGCACCTGGACGAAGACCAGCAGATCGTGGCCAAGCAGCGCGTGCTGATGGACAACCTGGAGCGCATCGGCCACGTGAAGCCGGGAACCGTGCTGGCGCCACTGGTCGGCGAGAGCTGGGGCTACCGGCGCAAGGGCCGCTTCTCGGTGCGCCGGGTCGAGAAGAAGGACAAGACCCTGGTCGGCTTCCGTGAACAGGACCCGCGTTTCGTCGCCGACCTCAGCCAGTGCCTGACCGTGATCCCGGAAATCGGCACCAAGGTCGAGGCGCTGTCCACTTTCATCGAATCGCTCGACGGCAAGCGCGATATTCCGCAGATCGAGTTCATCGCCGGTGACCAGGCCGTGGTCCTGACCGTGCGCCACCTGCAGCCGCTCAGCGATGCCGATCGTGCGGCCTGGGCCGCCTTCGGCCAGCAGCATGGCTTCGTGATCTACCTGCAGTCCGGCGGCGTGGACACCGTGCAGCCGCTGGACGGGCAGGGCGTGCCGCTGTCGTTCCGGCTGGCGCCGTGGGACGTGGAACTGGCGTTCCGTCCGCTGGACTTCATCCAGGTCAATGCCAAGCTCAACGAGAAGATGATCGCCCACGCCCTGGACCTGCTGGAACCGGGTGAGGACGAGCGCGTGCTGGACCTGTTCTGCGGCCTGGGCAATTTCACCCTGCCGCTGGCGCGCCGCGTGCGCGAAGTGGTCGGCGTGGAAGGCGATGCCGGCCTGGTCGCGCGTGCCCGTGAGAACGCCGAGCGCAATGGCCTGGCCAACGCCCAGTTCTTCAGCGCCGACCTGACCCAGGATCAGCGCAGCACGCCGTGGATGCGCCAGGGCTTCGACAAGCTGCTGCTGGACCCGCCGCGCTCGGGCGCGATCGAAGTGCTGCAGCAGCTGCCGCTGAAGCAGTTCAAGCGCATCGTCTACGTCAGCTGCCACCCGGGCTCGCTGGCCCGCGATGCCGGCTATCTGGTCAACGAACAGGGCTTCACCCTGGTCAGCGCCGGTGCCATGGACATGTTCCCGCACACCGCGCACGTGGAAAGCATCGCGGTGTTCGAGAAGCGCTGATCGGCTGTCATGCCCATCGCGCATAATGGTGCGATGGGCATCGAAATCGAACGCAAATTCCTCGTCAGCAGCGATGGCTGGCGCGCCGCCGCGCACCGGGTGATCCCGATGGCGCAGGGCTACATCAACGACATGGGCGCGCTTGACCGCGGCACCCAGAACGCCTCGGTGCGGGTGCGCATCGAAGGCGACCACGCCGCGTTGAACCTGAAGTCGCGCACCATCGGCCATACCCGCCAGGAGTTCGATTACCCGATCCCGGTGGACGATGCACGCGCACTGCTGGCGTTGTGCGTGGGTGGCCTGATCGACAAGCGCCGTCATCTGGTCGAACACGCCGGCCTGACCTGGGAGGTGGACGAGTTCCTCGGCGACAACGCCGGCCTGGTGGTGGCCGAGGTCGAGCTGGACAGCGCCGACCAGGCGATCGACCTGCCGGATTGGGTGGGTGCCGAAGTCACCGACGATGCGCGCTACTACAACGTCGCGCTGGCCAGTCACCCCTATTCACAGTGGTGAATCCCAAAAAGGGGACGAGGGGATTAAGTCATCTTTACCCCACCTGTGCGGGAACCGACTTAGTCCCCTCCGTCCCCTTTTAACGAGGGAGGCGGGCCCCATGTCGTGGGGATGAGAATCGATATCTACTCCGACGTGGTCTGCCCCTGGTGCTGGATCGGCAAGCATCGTTTCCAGCAGGGCGTGCAGTTGCTGGGCGCGAACGCGCCTGAACTCGATATCCACTGGCAGCCGTTCCAGCTGGATCCGGATGCGGACGCCACCCCGGTGCCGCTGCGCGAGGCCTACGTGCGCAAGTTCGGGGGCGTCGAGCGTACCGAGCAGATCCTCGGCCAGACCCAGACCACCGCGCGTGCCGAGGGCCTGCCGATGGACTTCAGCCAGGGCCAGGTGCGGGTGACCACGCTGCCGGCGCACCGGGTGCTGTGGCTGGCCGGCGAGCACGGCGTGCAGGATGCGGTCGGCGAGGCTCTGTTCCGCGCCCACTTCGAGCATGGCCAGAACCTGGCCGACCCCTCGGTGCTGATCAAGGCCGGCGTGGCGGGCGGCCTCGACGCCGGCGAAATCGCGCAGATGCTGGCCTCCGACCGCGGCCTGGCCGAGGTCGAAGCCAAGCTGGCGCAGGCCCACGCATTGGGCGTTTCTTCGGTGCCGACCTTCGTCATCGATGGGAAGTGGGCCATTTCCGGGGCACAGCCGCCGGAGGCCTTCGCCAACGCCCTGCGCCAGATCGCGGCCGAACAGGGCGCTCCGGCAGCGTCGGCTGACGGCGACGAGGCCTGCGGCCCGGACGGCTGCAAGGTCTGACCTGCCCCCCCAAAAGGGGACGGAGGGGATCAAGAGGTATCCAGCCCACCTGGGTCGATTGCGCCTTGATCCCCTCCGTCCCCTTTTTCTGACCACTGCGCCTGTCGGCCGGTTCTGCGACAATGCGGCACTGCGCCATGCGGGCGCGCGTTGTGGAGATCGACCATGCTGCTGATCGGCGTTGCCGGTACCGAACTGACCGCCCAGGAACGTGACTGGCTGCAGCACGATGCCGTGGCCGGGGTGGTGCTGTTCAAGCGCAACTTCGCCTCGCGCCAGCAGGTGACCGATCTGAGCGCGGCCATCCGCGCCGCTGCCCCACGCCCGCAGTTGATCTGCGTGGACCAGGAAGGCGGCCGCGTGCAGCGTTTCCGCGAGGGTTACAGCGATCTGCCGCCACTGCAGGACATTGGTGCGCTGTATGCCACCGACCCGCAGCAGGCCTTGGCATTGGCCGAACGGCACGCCTGGCTGATGGCCAGCGAGGTACGGGCCAGCGGTGTGGACCTGAGCTTCGCGCCGGTGGTCGACCTTGGCCGTGGCAACCGTGCCATCGGCAACCGCGCCTTCAGTGAAGACCCGCAGGTGGTGGCCGCGTTCACCGCCGCCTACGTGCGCGGCATGCATTCGGTCGGCATGGCCGCCACGCTCAAGCATTTCCCCGGCCACGGCACCGTGCTGGAAGACACCCACGTGGATACCGCGATCGACCCGCGCGCGCTGGACGAGCTGCGCGCGCAGGACCTGGTGCCATTCCAGGCCGGCATCGCCGCCGGTGCCGACGCGGTGATGATGGCGCACGTGATCTACCCGCAGATTGCGCCTGAACCGGCCGGCTACTCGCCGCGCTGGATCCAGGACATCCTGCGCGGCGAGCTCGGCTTCCGCGGCGTGGTGTTCTCCGATGACATCGGCATGGCCGCCTCGCACAGCGCCGGTGGTGTGCCCGCGCGCGTGCACGCGCATCTGGATGCCGGCTGCGACGTGGTGCTGGTCTGCCACCCGGAACTGGTCGATGAAGCCCTGCACGCGGTGCAGGGACGCTCCCTCAATACTGCTGCGCTGCTGGGCCTGATCGGCCGTGGCGCGCTTGGCTGGGATGGCCTGCTGGCCGATGCCCGCCATGGCGACACCCAATCCCGTCTGCTTGAAACCCTTGGAAGAACCGTCTGATGCCCAACCTCACCATTTCCCAGGCCCTGGCCCAGGCTGACCTGCTGGTCGACCGCCCCACCATCGACAAGGCCATCGCTGGTATCGCCGACGCCATCGCGCGCGATTACAAGGGCGAGGTGCCGCTGTTCCTGTCCATCATGCACGGTGCGCTGCCGTTCGCCGGCCAGCTGGCACTGGAACTGGGCGCGCGCGGCCAGGACGTGCAGTTCGATTACCTGCACGCTACCCGTTACCGCGGTGAAACCACCGGCGGCGACCTGGTCTGGAAGCACAAGCCGGCCACTTCGCTGTTCGGCCGCCGCGTGCTGCTGGTCGACGACATCCTGGACGAGGGCTACACCCTGCAGGGCGTGCGCACCTGGTGCCTGGAACAGGGCGCGACCGACGTGCGCATCGCCGCGATGACGGTGAAGAAGCACGACCGCGCGCTGCCGGACGTGACCGCCGACTACGCCGGCATCGAACTGCCGGACCGCTACGTGTTCGGCTTCGGCATGGACGTCAATGAAACCCTGCGCTGCGTGCCGGCCATCTACGCGATGAAGGAATAACGGCGCAGCCGCCCGCGGCGCGTCTTCTTCTGCCGCCGGCATCCTCGGGTGCCGGCGTTCGTCTTTTCATGGAGTGCTTCGAATGCAACAGATCGCCCTGGCCGTGATCGGCGGTACCGGTGTCTACAATCTGGCCAAGCTTGACGATGTGCAGACCCACGAGGTCGACACCCGCTTCGGCCGCCCGTCGGGCCCGGTGCGCGTCGGTACGCTGCTCGGCCATCGCGTGGCGTTCCTGGCGCGGCATGGCGAAGGCCATTCGCTGCCGCCGCACAAGATCAACTACCGCGCCAACCTGGCCGCGCTGCAGCAACTGGGCGCGCAGCGCGTGCTGGCGTTGAACACGGTGGGGGGCATCACCGAACACTTTGGTCCGCGCGTGCTGGCTTGCCCGGACCAGATCATCGACTACACCTGGGGCCGCATCAGCACGATCTGTGAAGAAGAAGGCACCGACGTGGTCCACGTCGATTTCGGCCACCCGTACACGCCGATGCTGCGCAGCAAGATCCTGGCCGCGGCCAAAGTGACCGGTGTCACGGTCCATGACGGTGGCTGCTACGGCGCAACGCAGGGCCCGCGCCTGGAAACCATCGCTGAAATCGCCCGTATGCGCCGCGACGGCTGCGACCTGGTGGGCATGACCGGCATGCCGGAAGCCGCGCTGGCACGCGAGCTGGGGCTGGATTACGCCTGCCTGGCGATCATCGCCAACTGGGCTGCCGGGTGTGGTGATGGCGAGGAGATTACGATGGCCGAAGTGCTGGCCAACGTGCAGGCGGCCGGCAACGGACTTCCGGAACTGGTGGGCGAATTGGCACGGGGGTGATTGTCTTCCCCGAGCAAGCTTTGCATACTCAGCTTGTGCGCGGGTTCAGCGTACACCACCCATTCATTGCATAAGGTCTCGCATCACCATGCCGAACGGTACCGTCAAGTGGTTCAACGACGCCAAGGGATTTGGCTTCATCTCGCCGGAGGATGGCAGCGCCGACGTGTTCGCGCACTTCTCCGCCATCAACTCCAAGGGCTTCCGCAGCCTGCAGGAAGGCCAGCGTGTCACCTATGACGTGACCCAGGGCCCGAAGGGTGCCCAGGCTTCGAACATCACGCCGGCCGAGTGATCCACTCGACAGTGCGTTGAAAACCCCGCTCCGGCGGGGTTTTTTTTTGTGCGGCATGCCTGTGGCCCGTTCGCGATCCACCCACCTCGGGCACAATGCGTCCATGAAGGAACGACTGCGCATCGCCGTGATCGGCTACGGCACCGCTGGACAGGCAGTGTCCATCCTGCTCACCCGTGACGGCCACGAGGTGGAGATCTTCGAACGCGTGCCGACGCCGGGACCGGTTGGCGCCGGCTTCCTGCTGCAGCCCAGCGGCCTGCAGGTACTGTGGCAGATGGGCCTGCTTGATTCCGTGCGCGCACATGCCGCGCCGGTGCACCGCCTGTATGGCGACACGCCGTGCGAGCGCGCGGTGATGGACATGCGTTACGACGGACTGGATGCGCGCCTGCACGGCCTGGGCATGCAGCGCGGGGCCTTGTTCTCGCTGCTGGATGAAGCGCGTGCGGGTGCAGGCCAGTTGCATGCGGGCGTCAGCATCGCGGCGGTGGATGCCGAGCAGGGCCGCCTGCGCGACAGCGACGGTCGCATGCACGGTCCGTTCGATCTGGTGGTGGCCGCCGATGGCGCCGCCTCGACGCTGCGCGGCACGATCGCCGGCGGTGCCGGGCTGGACCGCGTGTATCCGTGGGGGGCGCTGTGGTGCCTGCTGCCGGCCGAAGACTGGCCGCACGTGCGGGAGCTGCGCCAGCGCTACGTGGCCGCGCGCAAGATGATCGGGCTGCTGCCGGTCGGCACGCGCCCCGGTGATGACACGCCGCGCCTGAGCTTCTTCTGGAGCCTGCCACGCGCCGACTTCGAGCGCTGGCAGGCCGACGGCATGGCCCCCTGGCTGGATGAACTGCATGCACTGTGGCCGCAGGCCAGTGCGCGCTTCGCCGATCTGCGCGATGCCGGCCAGATGGCGCGCGCGGTCTACCGTGATGCGGTGATGACGCGCTGGCACCAGGGCCGCATGGTGCTGGCCGGTGATGCCGCGCACGCGATGAGCCCGCAGCTGGGGCAGGGGGTGAACATGGCGCTGCTCGATGCGTTGGCATTGCGCGATGCCGTTCGCACGCATGGCGGTGGTGCCGAAGCGTTGCAGGCGTACCAGGCGCAACGCAGGGCGCACGTTGCGGTGTACCAGCGCTGGAGTCGTTGGCTGACGCCGCTGTTCCAGTCCGACCGCGACGCCTGGGCCAAGGCGCGTGATGTGCTGCTGGGCCCGATGGGGCGCCTGCCCGGTGGCCGTGGCCACATGCTGCGCGTGCTCAGTGGCACCCAGCACGGCTGGTTCGGTGCGCTCGCACTGGATCCGGCTTTCGTCGACGCATTGGCCACCGCAGCGGAGACACCTCGCATCAACGCGATCACGGCCAATGCGTGAAGCGCGTCGTCACGTGAATTAACGGTTGCCTCACCGCGGATATGCGAGAAGTAGGTTGCACGCGATTGCGCGTCGCCCGTTTTCCTTTCCGTGATCAACATCGCGCGTGGCCCGGGCGGCGCTGCCGTTGCGGCCTGTTGCGGCCCGGACGTGCCGCCTGTTGTTGAAGAGGAGGACGCCATGTTGTTCGCGGTCGAGGAGCTGGAATCGGAAATCTGCAAGCTGCGCGGATTGCTGCAGATGCTGCACGAGGACCAGCCCGACGTACTGGAGGACGTATTCGAGTTCCATGTCGGCAGCCTGATCAGTCATGCATCAGCTGAGCACCACGCACGCATCCGCACCTGCGCGCAGGAGATGCTGGCGGCGATCCAGGCGTTGCCGCGACGACGTGAAGATGACACGCCTGATTTCCGGTTGATGCCGCAGCTGGGCATTCGTCCGGCCTGATTCAAGCTTCCGGCAGTTCCACCAGGCCGCCCTGCACGCAGACGATCATCTGCTCGCCAGGGACGGGGGCAGGGACGATTCCGGCGGTAAACGCGGAGAAGGCGGGCAGGATTGTCGTCCGGTCGCGCAGCCAGAACGCGGCGAAGCGCCGCCGCAGGGGCGGCAAGGCAACCTGCGGATGCAGATGCCCGGCGATCACATGCAGCTCTGCATCAGGCATCGGCTCATGCCGAAGCAGGAACGGCCCCAGCCGTACTTCATCGTGGATCTGGACCTGCAACTGCGCATGAGGCAGCTGGCGGTCGTGATTGCCGCGCAGAACATGCACGTCCAGTGCGGCATTGCGTTCACGCCATCCCAGCCATTGCTGGTACCAGGCAGCGCGATGCGCCGGCCCATGCAGGATGTCGCCCAGGATCCACAGCTCGCGGCAGGCATGCCTGTCCAGCAGCCCCTGCAGGCGTTGCAGGTCTTCGCCGGTGCCGCCGCTGGGCAACGCGATGCCGGCACGACGGAATACATCGGCTTTGCCCAGGTGCAGGTCGGCGATCAGCAGCGCCTGCCGCGCAGGCCAGTACAGTGCACGCGCGCCAAGCAGAATCAGCGATTCGCCGGCGCGCAGCAGCGGCAGTTCATCGGCCATGGCGGCGCTCCAGCTGCTGGGCCGCGCGTTGCACACGGGTGCGCCAGTCTTCGTTGCTGAACTGCCCGCGCAGGCGTTCGGCCCACAGTGGAAAGCCCAGCGGTGTGAGTGATGCCGGGTGCTGCACCGAGAAGACCTGCATGCCGATCCTTGCCAGTACCTGCTGCAGCCCTGGGAGGTCCAGGCTGTCGTGCAGCACTTCGCGTTCGGCCAATGCCAACAGCAGGTGGCCGGGATCATGCTCGCGCAGTACGTCGTAGAGCAGGCCCGCCGAGGCCTGCAGCTGGCGCAGCGACCGCGGCATGCCGCCGGGCAGGCTGGGCACCAGCAGGCCGGCGACGCGTGCGATGCCACGGAACTGGCGCCGCGCCAGCTCGCCCAGGTTCACTGCCGCGCGCAGATCGTCCAGCAGCTGATCGGGGGTGAACAATGCGCGCCATTGCGCCGCATCCAGCTCGATCGCCTGCGCCGGTGCCAGCACCAGGCCATGATCGTTCACCGCATAGCCGATGCTGTTGCGCTGCCAGCGGGTACAGCGCAGTGCCAGCAGGGCGGCCAGCGCCTCGTGCACGTGGCGGCCGGCAAAGGGGTAGACGAACAGGAACTGGCCTTCGCGGCGCCGCACCTCTTCCACCAGCAGATGTTCCGGGCCGGGAAGCGCCGACAACTGCTGCTGCAGTGCCAGCAACGGTGACAACCAGCGTGATTCGGCACTGTCGTCGGCGCCGGACAGTACCCACTCCAGCTCACGGCCGAGCGGCATCGACAGCGGCAACTGGCCTCCCTGCCAGCGTGGCACCACACCATCACCGCGCCCTCGTGCCAGCCGCACGAAGGCGGTCATGTCGCGCAGCTGCACCAGTTCCAGCAGGCGCCCGGCGAACTGGAAGCGATCACCACGGCGCAGGCGGCTGGCGAACTGTTCCTCCACGGCGCCCAGGCCACCCCCGCGCAGGAACTGCACGCGCACGCTGCCATCGCTGCTGATGGTGCCGATCGACAGCCGATGGCGCAGTGCCTGGCGGCGATCGTGCATGCGGTAGCAGCCGTCGTCATCGCGCACGACCTTGTGGAAATCAGGGTACTGGGCCAGCGCCTGGCCGCCCTGCACGATGAAGGTCAGTACCGCCTGCCATTGGCCGTCGCCGAGCGATGCGAAGGCGTGGGTGCGCCGCACCTGCGCCAGTAGCGCATCGCTGTCGAAGCCACCGGCCAGCGCGCGGCTGACCGCATGCTGGGCCAGCACATCCAGCGACAGCGTCGGCGGCCTGCGTGCTTCGACCACGCCGGCGGCCAATGCACGGCGCACGGCGGCGTACTCGGCCAGTTCCAGCGCATGACTGGGCACGCACAGGATGGAGCCGCTGGCGCCCGGGCGGTGGCGCGCACGTCCGGCGCGTTGGCGCAGGCGGGCCACACCCTTCGGGCTGCCCAGCTGCAATACCTGCTCAACCTCGGGGAAGTCCACGCCGAGGTCGAGGCTGGAGGTGGCCACCACGCAGCGCAGCACGCCCGCGCGCAGGCCATCCTCCACCTGCTGGCGCAGCGCCGGATCCAGTGAGCCGTGGTGCAGCGCAAGCGTGCCCTGGTCTTCGGGCCAGACCGCGGCCAGCGCCTGATGCCATAGTTCCGCCTGCGCACGCGTATTGGTGAACAGCAGGCTGCTGCGTGCCTGCATCAACGCGTCCAGCACGCGCGGCAGTTGCGCCAGGCCAAGATGCCCGGCCCAGGGGAAACGTTCGCCGGGGTCGGGCAGCAGGCTGCGCACGCCGACTGCGCGCGTGCGCACGCCCTGCACGATGGGCGCGTCGGGCTGCCCGGGCAGCAGCACGTCGCGTGCTTCATCAAGATTGCCCAGCGTGGCCGAGAGCCCCCACAGCTGCAACGCGGGGGCGATGTCGCGCAGCAGCGCCAGGTTCAGTTGCAGCAGCACTCCCCGCTTGTTGCCCAGCAGTTCATGCCACTCGTCCACCACCACGCAGCGCAGCTGGCGCATGCGTGCCACGGTATCGGGATAGCTCAGCAGCAGCGCCAGCGATTCGGGCGTGGTCACCAGCACGTCGATGCGGCCTTCGCGGGCCTGGCGCCGCTCGCGGTTGCTGGCGTCACCGCTGCGCAGGCCGACACGCCATCCCAGTCCCAGGCCGTCGACGACGGCCTGAAGGGCGCGGGCGGTATCACTGGCCAACGCGCGCAAAGGCGTCACCCACAGCACCTGCAGTGGGCGCACCGCGCTGGCCCTGCGGGGCGGTGGCGGTGGATCGACCAGCGCCTGCAGCAACGGCCCACCGAACATCGCCAGCGTCTTGCCGCTGCCCGTGGGCGTATGCAGCAACCCGGATTCGCCGGCCAGGTAGTGGCGCCACATTGCGCGCTGGAATGGCAGTGAGCGCCAGCCGCGTGCCGCGAACCAGTCTTCCAGCCTGCGCAGCGCCTGGCTGCGGTTCATCGCGCCAGCGCCTGCAGCGTAGCCAGCTGATCGGCCTCGCTGGCAGGCTTGTCGTGGCGCCAGCGCAGGATGCGCGGAAAGCGCACGGCGATACCGGATTTGTGCCGGCTGCTGCGGTTGACCGCTTCGAAACCCAGTTCGAACACCTGTTCGGCGCGCACGCTGCGCACTGGACCGAAGCGCTCGCGGGTGTTGGCGCGGATCCAGCGGTCGAGCGCGAGGATCTCCTTGTCGTCCAGGCCCGAATACGCCTTGGCCACCGGCACCAGCGTGTCTCCGTCCCAGACGCCGAAGGTGTAGTCGGTGTACAGCGTGCTGCGCCGCCCATGGCCGGCCTGGGCGTACAGCAGCACCGCGTCGATCGTGAGTGGATCGACCTTCCATTTCCACCAGTCGCCGCGTCGTCGCCCGGTCTGGTAGGGCGAGACACGCCGTTTCAGCATCAGACCTTCCACGCCGCGTTCGCGTGCCACGTCGCGCATCGCTGCTGCCCGTTGCCAATCGTCGGCGTCAACGTCGGGCGACAGCTGGATCCGCACATCGTCCAGCGCACCGATGACCTCAGTGAGCCGCGTACGCCGTTCCTGCAACGGCAGCTCACGCAGGTCCGCGCCATCGACTTCCAGCAGGTCATAGGCGAGCACGCGCACCGGCGTGTTGCGCAGGGTGGCCGCACCGGGTTTGCGGCGCTGGATGCGGGTCTGCAGCGCGGTGAAGGCACGCGGCAGGTTGGCGTTTTCGTCCCAGGCCAGCAGCTCGCCGTCCAGTACGCAGCCATCGGGAAGCGCCATCGCCGCCTGCTCGATTTCGGGGAAGCGGCCATCCAGCCGCTCTTCGCCACGCGACCACAATGCGACCTCGCCACGCCGGCGAAGCAGCTGCAGGCGAATGCCATCCCATTTCCATTCCAGCAGCCAGTCATCGATCGGGCCGAGCCGTTCGGCAGGTTCACCTTCCAGTGGCGATGCGAGGAAGAACGGGTAGGGCTGCTGACGGTCCAGCGGAAGCTCATCCGGCGACAGCAGCTGAGCCAGCAGCCCGGGCGAGGGCACCCACTCACCAAGCATGCGCTGGGCGATGCGTGCGATGTCCAGGCCGGACCATTCGGCCAGCGCCTGCTGTACCAGCCGCTGCGAAACACCTACGCGC
Source organism: Stenotrophomonas sp. GD03819 (assembly GCF_029841665.1). Lineage (NCBI taxonomy): Bacteria > Pseudomonadati > Pseudomonadota > Gammaproteobacteria > Lysobacterales > Lysobacteraceae > Stenotrophomonas > Stenotrophomonas sp. GD03819. The sequence continues at coordinate 31,978 of NZ_JAOCEW010000038.1, read as the reverse complement.
AGGGCACCGGTCAGCAGCTTGTTGAACACCAGGCGTTCGCTGCTGCACAGCTGCTGCCAGCCTGCGACGACCGCCGCACGGCGCACTGCTTCGGCTTGATTGGCCACCGCCAGCAGATGTTGTTCGATCCATTCGGCCAAGGGGCGGTCGACAGCTGGCCGGGATGGATCATCCAGCAGCAGGGTCAGCGTTTCGGCCAGGTCCCCCACCTGCGCATAGCTGTCCTCCACCAGCCAGGGCGGCAGGCCCGATTCCTCGCTCACCCACGCGCGCAGTTCGCTGCTGGCGGCGATCTTCCGGCGTGCGCCGCCCACCTTGCCGCCGCTGAGCAGGTACAGCGCCCATGCCGCGTCATGCGCACGCGCCTGGCGGAAGTAGTCGACCAGCGCCGCACGCTTGTCCAGCGTGGCGGTGCTGCGATCCAGGCGCTGGTAGAGCGCAGCGAATGCCTTCATTCTTCGCTCCCGAAATCGGTACGGAAGGCTTCGGCAGCCACGCCGCGCTCGCGCAGGAACGGAATCAACGCATCGGTATTGCCATGGGTGGCGATCACCCGCCGGGCGCCCGTCTGTTCGATGGTCTGCAGCAGTGCTGGCCAGTCGGCGTGATCGGAAATGACAAAACCGCGATCGACATTGCGACGCCGCCGATTGCCGCGCAGCTGCATCCAGCCGGATGCGAAGCCCAGCTGGTGGCGGCCGAAGCGACGCATCCAGGGCGTGCCCGCAGCTGACGGCGGCGCGAGGATCAGCTGGCCGGCGGCATCCGGCTGGCGGCCCTGTTCGGCCACGGTGAGCGTCTCCAGCATCGGTACGCCGGCCTGCCGGTAGACCGCCACACCATTGGCGATGGCGCCATGCAGCCAGGCCGGGCGATCGTCCAGTGGCCGCAGTTCGGCCAGCACCCGTTGCGCCTTGCCCAATGCATAGCACAGCAGGATCGCCGCTTCGCCACGTTGTTCGCATTCGCGGCGCCACGCCACGATTTCCGCCGCCACCGCCGGCGTGTCCGGCCAGCGGTAGATGGGCAGGGCGAACGTGGCTTCGGTGATGAAGGTATCGCAGGGCACCACTTCGAACGGCGCGCAGGTCGGGTCGGGCTGGCGCTTGTAGTCGCCCGAGGCCACCCAGACCTGCCGGCCGTCGTCGATGCGTACCTGCGAAGAGCCGAGGACATGGCCGGCAGGGTGCAGCGATACCTGCACCTTCCCCAGGCGGAACGGCACGCCCTCGACGTGCGCCTGCACCGGCACGTCACCCAGGCGCCAGCGCAGGATCGGCAGGCTGCCTTCGCTGCAGTGGTACTCGCCCATGCCCGGACGGGCATGGTCGCCGTGGCCATGGGTGATGACCGCGCGCGCTACCGGTCGCCACGGGTCGATATGAAAATCGCCGGCGGCGCAGTACAGCCCCTCCGGGCGCAGCACCACCAGATCGTCGTTGCCTGCCATGTGGTCACTGTGGCCTGCGTCTCGTGCAGAGGGTGAGAACCGGCCTGAACACGGGCTTGGCAGGCGATGCGGCACAATCGGGCCGCAGACCTCTTGCCGCCAGGATGGACCGGATGAGTGGACCCAGCTTCAGCAGCAACGCGCCGTATGAAACCCATGTGGTGCTGAACCAGCCGCCGCCGTTCGCAGGGCGACAGTTGTGGACCGACGACGTGGCGCTGATGGAAGCCGTGCAGCGCGAAGGCGCCGCCAGCTTCGCGCCGCGGCTGGGTGTCTATGGTGCACTCGCCGGTGATGAACTGTACCGGCTCGGCTTCGATGCCAACCGTGATCGTCCGCGGCTACGCACGCATGATGCACAGGGCCATCGCATCGACACGGTGGAGTTCCATCCGGCCTATCACCGGTTGATGGACGCGGCCAAATCGCACGGCGTCGCAGGATTGTCCTGGCATGAGCCGCAGCCTGGCGCACACGTGGCACGTGCGGTGTTGAGCTACCTGCATCACCAGGCCGAGGCGGGCACCAGCTGCCCGTTGACCATGACCCATGCGGCGGTGGCGGTGCTGCATTCGCAGCCGCATCTGGCCGAGTGGGCGCGCAAGGCCGCTGCACCGGTCTATGACCCGCGCGACGTGCCGGTGGCGGACAAGGCCGGCATCACCCTGGGCATGGGCATGACCGAGAAGCAGGGCGGCTCGGATGTCCGTGCCAACAGCACGCGCGCCGAACCGATCGATGGCGAGCGTTATCGCCTGGTCGGCCACAAGTGGTTCTTTTCCGCGCCGATGTGCGATGGCTTCCTGGTGCTGGCGCAGGCGCCGGGAGGACTGACCTGCCTGCTGATGCCGCGCCGGCTGGCCGATGGTGACCGCAATGCGTTCCGGTTGATGCGGCTGAAGGACAAGCTTGGCGACTGGGCCAACGCCTCCAGCGAGGTCGAGTTCTGCGGCGCACAGGCATGGCGCGTGGGCGAAGAGGGGCGCGGCGTGGCCACCATCATCGGCATGGTGATGATGACCCGCTTGGACTGCATGCTGGGTGCGGCGGCAGAGATGCGCATGGCGCTGGCGCAGGCGCTGCACCACGCACGCCATCGACGCACCTTCGGCAAGCTGCTGGTCGAGCACCCGTTGATGACCAACGTGCTGGCTGATCTGGCGCTGGAGTCGGAAGCGGCCACGGTGTTGGCGATGCGCATCGCACGCGCGGTGGATCGTGCCGGTGTGGATGCCAATGAAGCGGCGATGGCGCGGTTGGGGACGGCACTGGGCAAGTACTGGCTGTGCAAGCGCGCACCGGCTTTCGTCAATGAAGCGCAGGAATGCCTGGGCGGTGCAGGCTACGTAGAGGAGTCGATGCTGCCGCGCCTGTACCGGCAGGCACCGTTGAATTCGATCTGGGAGGGCAGCGGCAACATCCAGTGCCTGGATGTGCTGCGCGCGCTGGCGCGTGAGCCGGAGGCGATGGCGGCGTTGCGCGGTGAGCTGGCGTCGGTGGCTGATCGTGATGGGCGCTATGCAGCGTCATTGCAGCGTTGGGCAGCGGCGCCGCCACCGGAGGAAGCGCAGGCGCGGCTGTTCTGCGAGCGTACCGCGCTGCTGCTGCAGGCGGCGCTGCTGCTGCGTGCGCGCAGCCCGATGGCGGAGGCGTTCGTGCGCAGCCGGCTGGAAGGGGAGCATGGGCTGGCGTTTGGGACGCTGCCGGCGGGGCTGGAGCTGACGGCGATGCTGGCGCGCGCGCTGCCGTAGGGAATGGCCAACGGCGGTGCCCCTCGTGGTGGGCGCTGATACTGATGGATGGGCCGCGCGGGTAGGTCGCGCAGGGGGCGCCGTGAATACGTCCTTGTAGGCCCGGGCGCGCCATCCATGGCGCTTACGCCCCTGCGCAACCCACTCGCGCGGCCTTGGACGGTTTCCGTGCGGTCCACCACGGAATCAACAGAGAGCAGAGAGCGAAAAGCAGAAAAGCCGCGGCAGTGCCGCGGCTTTTCCTGTAGCGCCGAGCCGATGCTCGGCTGCCGATAAGGCTTAGTGCTTGGCTTCTTCCTTGGCGGCGTTGGCCTTGGCGTCATTGGCGACATCACGTGCCTTGTCGGCAACCTTCTGCGCGGCGTCGGCGGTCGCGTCGCTGGCGTGTGCGGCGGCGTCGGTTGCGGCGTCCTTGGCCTTGTCGGCAGCGTTCGCGGTGGCGTCTGCAGCCTTGTCCAGCGCCTGCTGGGTATCGGCGGCGGCCTGCTCGGAAGCGGCAGCGGTCTTGTCGGCGGCTTCGCGGGTGGCGGCAGCAGCCTTGTCGACGGCGTCGCGGGCGGCAGCGCCTGCGCTGTCGGCCGCCTGCTGTGCGTCCTGCTTGGCCTGTTCGGCTTCCGGGCCCTTGCAGGCGGCCAGGGCCAGCAGCAGGGAGGCGGCCAGCAGGGGGGTAGTGATCGGACGAATCTTCATGGCGGTCTCCGGTACTGCAATGGATGGGGACGCCAGCCTATTCATGCCGTTGTGAAGACGGGGTCGCGATGCAGCGGCTCAGTCGCGCGCATTTCGACAAAAGAAAAAGCCGCTGGCGAACCAGCGGCTTTTCCAGAACAGCGTGAAGAAAGAAGTTATTACTTCTTGGCTTCTTCAGCAGCGTCCTTGGCCTTCTCAGCGGTGCCTTCAGCAGCCTTGGCAGCGTCAGCAGCGGCGCCGGCAGCGGCGTCGGTGGCAGCAGCGCCAGCCTGGGCAGCAGCGTCAACCGAAGCGTCAGCAGCGGTGGCGGCGGTGTCAGCGGCCTGCTGGGCAGCGTCGGCGGTCTGGGCGCCAGCAGCGGCGGCCTGGTCGGCAGCAGCCTGGGCTTCGGTGGCGGCTTCGTTGGCCGAAGCAGCGGCGTCCTGGGCAGCTTCCTGCTTCGAGCAGGCGGCCAGGGCCAGAGCCAGGGACATCGCGACCAGCAGCTTGTTGATGCTCATTGTGTGAATCCTCGTCGTTAGAATTAGGCAACGCGCATGCTGCGCGCCGACAACATGATGACAAGCCAAGATTGGGTGTCAAGCGATCCCGCATTCATTTTTGCGAAATCATCGTTAAATCCATTTAAATCAATTCGATGGCGATAGCCGTTGCTTCGCCACCGCCGATGCACAGGGTGGCAATGCCGCGCTTGCCACCGCGCGTGCGCAGGGCGTTGACCAAGGTCACCACCAGGCGTGCACCGGAGGCGCCGATCGGATGGCCCAGTGCGCAGGCACCGCCATTCACGTTGAGCTTGTCATGCGGGATGCCCAGTTCGCGCATCGGCGCCATCGCCACCACGGCAAAGGCTTCGTTGATTTCAAACAGATCGACCTGGTCCAGCGACCAGCCGGTCTTGTCCAGCAGCTTGTGCAGCGCGCCGATCGGGGCGGTGGTGAACCACTCCGGTTCCTGCGAGTGGGTGGCGTGGCCGACGATGCGGGCCAGCGGGGTGATGCCACGTGCGGCTGCGTCTTCCTCGGTCAGCAGGACCACAGCGGCGGCGCCGTCGGAGATGCTGGAGGAACTGGCGGCGGTGACGCTGCCGTCCTTCTTGAAGGCCGGACGCAGGGTCGGGATCTTGGCGATGTCCGAGCGGCCGGGCTGCTCGTCGGTGGTGACCTCGACCTCGCCCTTGCGGGTGGCGACCTTCACCGCGACGATTTCATCGGCGAACGCACCGTTGGCCTGGGCCGCCTGCGCGCGCTTGACCGATTCGATGGCGTAGGCGTCCTGCTCTTCGCGGCTGAACTGGTACTTGTCCACGGCGCATTCGGCGAATTCACCCATCGCCTTGCCGTCGTATGCGTTGACCAGGCCATCGTGGGCCATGTGATCGACCGCCTGGAAGTTGCCGAAGCGGTTGCCGGTGCGCGAGTTGGGCAGCATGTGCGGCGCGTTGGACATCGATTCCATGCCGCCGGCGACCACGATGCTGGCCGAACCGGCCTTGATCAGGTCATGGCCGAGCATGATGGTCTTCATGCCCGAGCCGCACACCTTGTTCAGCGTGGTGGCACCGGTTGACAGCGGGATGCCGGCAGCGATCGCCGCCTGGCGGGCCGGCGCCTGGCCCAGATTGGCCGGCAGCACGCAGCCCATGAGGACTTCGGAAACGTCGCTGGCCGGGATGCCCGACTGTTCCAGGGCGGCGGCGATGGCGGCCGCGCCGAGGGTCGGGGTCGGCACGCCGTTGAACTGGCCGAGGAAGGAGCCGATGGCGGTGCGCTTGGCGGCGGCGATGACGATGTTGGACATGGCAATCTCGTTGATGCGTAAGCAATGTTCGGAAAGGAGACCGTGGGCCGTTGGAAGCGCCCCGGTTTCCCGGCAGACTGCGTGGGGGTCGGCCCAAGTATAGAGGGTCGGGGAGGGCCGCCGTTGGACGGCGCCGCATGCCTGCCGGCACAAGGGCGGGCCAACGTTCATGGGAAGGAATCGATGAAACGCACGACGACGGTGAGATCTGCCCTGGCAACCGCGCTGGCACTGGCGCTGACGGCCTGTGGTGGAGGTGGCGGGGGCGGCAACGTGCGCATCGATACACCGCCACCACCGCCGCCACCGACTACCCCGCCACCGACGACGCCGCCCCCGGTCAAACCACAGGAGCCGGCTTGCGACGCGCATCTGTCAGTCACCAATGCGCGCGCCGCACAGGCTGCCGGCCTGACCGGTCAGAACGTGCGCATCGGCATCGTCGACTCCGGCGTGCAGCGCAATGCGGTGGCATTGAATGGCCGGGTGCTGGCCAACCTCAACTACATCGATCCGGCCAGAAACAATCTGGGTGTCGATGATGTGGTCGGCCACGGCACCGCCGTGGCCAGCCTCGCCGCCGGCGCGGCAACGGGCTCCTGGCCAGGCGGCATCGCGCCAAAGGCGCAGATCGTGTCGGCACGGATCATTGCCGACAAACCGCCGACCGACGACGGCAGCGGACGCGGCAATGCATTCAGCGGACCGCTGGGTGTGGCCCAGGTCCACCAGGACCTGATCAGCTACAACGTGAAGGTGATGAACAACTCGTGGGGCGGCCTGTACTGGACCGACCTGCCGACCACCGCGCAGGTGGCCGCCGAATATCGTCCCTTCGTGATCAACCACGGCGGGCTGGTGGTGTTTGCCGCGGGCAATGATGGCCGCAGCGAACCGAGCAGCCTGGCCGCGCTGCCCAGCCAGCAGGGCGTGGCCGGCACGCTGCCGGCCGCCGATCTGGAGCGCGGCTGGCTGGTGGCCACCGCCGTGGATCCGTATGCGCCAGGTACGCTGGCCAGCTATGCCAATGCCTGCGGCCAGGCAGCCCGGTACTGCCTTGCGGCGCCAGGCAGCGCGGTCTATCCCGATGCCAATGGTGGCAGCTACTACTGGAACTACGGCACGTCATTTGCGGCGCCCTTGATTTCCGGCGCGGCGGCGCTGGTCTGGGAGCGCTTCCCGTACTTCAGCAACGATCTGGTGCGGCAGACCCTGCTGGGCACCGCCAAGGACATCGGCGCGCCGGGCGTGGATTCGGTGTTCGGCTACGGCCTGCTCGACATCGGCCGTGCGATCAACGGTCCGGGCCGTTTCGACTGGGGGGATGTGGTCGCCAACGTGGATCTTGCTTCGACCGGCTCGGCGTGGCGCAACGATATCGTCGGCAGCGGCGGCCTGGTCAAGCAGGGCGGGGGCACCCTGGTGCTGGCCGGCAACAACAGTTACACCGGCGCCACCCGCATCGAACGCGGCATCCTGTCGCTGCAGAACGGTGGTGTGGTCCGTTCCAATGTGACCATTCTCGGCCAGTCCGATCCGGATTCGACCGGCCTGCAGTTCAATGGCGGCACGCCCCGCGTGATCGGCAATGTGGTCAACGGCAGCAGCGTGTTCCTCACCACCGGCAACACCACCGGCACGATCGAGGGCAACTACACCCAGCAGGCCGGTGCACAGCTGATGATCGCACTGGGCGCCAATGCGCTGCAGGTCACCGGCAATGCCGCGATCGACGGTGGCGTGCGCGTGCATGGCTTCGTTTCCGGCTACGTGCCACAGAACGGCAGCCGCCAGGACCTGATCCACGCGGCAGGCGGACTCAGTGGCACCTTCAGTACGCCGGCTACCTCCAGTGGCCTGCAGGGGCTGTCGTTGCTGCAGAGCAGTTACGGCTACGACAGCAACAACGCCTGGTTGAACCTGACCCAGGTCAGCGTCACCGCAGCGGCCAGCGGCCTGGGGGCGTCCGCCCAGGCGGCAGCACAGCGCCTGGAAGGTGCATTCGCAGCACTCGACAAAAACGCAGGGCTGCAGGGATCGGCCTTTGGTGCAGCGGCCGGCGCCCTGCAGTGGACCGGCGGTGGCCCGCAGGGCCTGGCCGCCAGCCTGCAGAGCCTGTCCGGTCAAGCGCACGCCCGTGCCGAAGCGGCGACCTTCGACAGCATCGACATGTCGCGGCGTGCGATCGCCGAGCGCTTCGATCGTGTACAGGCCGCACCGCGCCTGCGCGGTAGCTGGCAGAGCGCGCTGGGTGAGGCGGGGCAGGGCAGCTTCGCCGGCAACGCCGCCGACAGCCGGGGCTGGATGGCCGGCCAGGATCTGCCACTGGGCAGCAACGGCCTGATGGGCGTGGCGTTTGGCGAGACCCGAAGTAATGGTGGCAGCAGTTTCGGCGGCGATCGTGGGCGTGATCGCCAGGCGCAGGCGCAGCTGTACGCGGGCTGGAATCTGGGGCGTGGCTACGCGCTGGCCCAGGTCGGCAGCGGCCAGTTCACCCGCGCGCTGGATCGTCAGCTGCTGCTCGGTGCGGGCGCCTATGGTGTCTCTGCGCGGTATGGCGGCCGTTTCAGCAGTGCCAGCGTGGAGGGCGGGTACCGGCTGGGGCGTGCAGGCGCATCGTTGACGCCCTACGTCGGCGCCAGCACCACGCGCGTGGATACCGACGCCTTCAATGAGCTCGGCGGCTTCGGTTTCGGCCTGCGGGGTGATGCCAATCGCGTGCAGCGCAGCCAGATGCTGGCCGGTATCCGCGGCGAGCGTGCCTGGGGGCGTTGGACGCTGCGTGGGCATGCCGAATGGCAGCAACGGATTGATGGCGCGGATGCGGACTGGCAGGCCAGTTTCGTCGGCGTCGATGCCTGGGCACCGCTGGCGGGCTGGAACGCACCGCGCGGCAGTGCGCTGATCGGCGTGGCGCTGGAATCGTGGTGGGGCCGCAATGGCCGCCTGAGCCTGGGCTTCGACCAGCGCGTCGGTGGCGAAGGTGCGCGGCAGGCAGCCTTGCGCTACAGCACCGGCTTCTGAAGGACAGGTCGCGCCGGGTCATGCCCGGCGCGACGTCGGCTGGCTCAGCCGCCGCGCAGGTTGCCCAGGCGCGGGGTGCTGCGGCCCAGCGGCATCTTCAGCTTGCCGATCGACAGGATGCGGCTCTCGGCGATGCGGTCGGCGGCACGCTGCGGCGCGATGTTCTCGCGCTGCGACAGTTCGAAGATGCGGGTGAGGTTGTGGTAGATGCTGCGGATCAGGCGCATCGCGCGTTCGCGGTTGTAACCGTCGATCTCCAGCGACACGTTCATCACGCCGCCGGCATTGACCGCATAGTCCGGTGCATACAGGATGCCGCGCGCATGCAGCTCGTCGCCGATCTCCAGGCTCGACAGTTGGTTGCTGGCGGTGCCGCAGATGATCTTCGCCTTGATCCGCGGCAGGGTGTCGGCGTTGATCGCGCCTTCCAGCGCGCACGGTGCGAACACGTCGGCGTTCACTTCATGGATCTCATCCGGCTTGACTGCTTCGGCACCGAAATCGCTGACCGCGCGATCAACCAGCGCGCTGTCCAGGTCGGTGACGTAGAGCTTGGCGCCGCGGTCGCGCAGCAGCTTCACCAGTTCCATGCCGATGTGGCCCAGGCCCTGCACAGCGATGCTGGTCTTGCCCACTTCCTCATGGCCGAACTTGAAGCGCATCGACGCCATCAGTGCCTGCAGCGCACCGTAGGCGGTGAACGGAGCGGGATCGCCGGAGCCACCATGGACCTGGTGCACGCCGGTCACGAACTGGCTTTCCAGGTAGATGTTCTCCATGTCGTTGACGTCGGTGCCGACGTCCTCGGCAGTGATGTAGCGCCCGCCCAGGGAATCGACATAACGGCCGAAGGCACGGAACAGCACCTCGGTCTTGTCCACTTTGGGGTCGCCGATGATCACCGCCTTGCCGCCACCTACGTTGAGGCCGGCCAGTGCATTCTTGTAGGTCATCGTCCGGCTTAGCCGTAGCGCATCGGCCAGCGCCTCGTCGGTGCTGGCGTAGGGGCGCATGCGCACGCCGCCCAAGGCCGGGCCGAGGGTGGTGTTGTGGATGGCGATGATCGCCTTCAGGCCGGCGTCGTGGTTGTGGCAGAACACCACCTGTTCGTGGCCGGTGGTGGCGAGGGTTTCGAATAGCATGGCGTCTCCGATGGCGCGATCAGCGGCGAACTGCAGCGAACGGCCAGTGAACGGTAGGGTCCCAAAACAAAAAAAGCGACGTCGTCGGTGCAGGGGGACGGGTCGCGCGGCGCCATTCTAGTCCATTCCCCCGGCCGGTGCCGTCGACATCGGCGGCCTTCCGGTTAAAGAAGATGAAAGTGCGGCCGATGCTGCGACGACGGCGGGTGGCCGGATTCGCGTGAAGAGGCAGGGCGGTCAGTGACGGCAAGGGCACCACAACGACAGGGCGGGCGGCGATGACGCCGGCCTGGTGGCGATCGCTGCGCGGCTGGCTGGCGCGCTCGACCGGGGCCGCGCCGTCCCGGTTGGCGGCGGTGTCGCGACAGGCGGTGGCGGCGGCTGCGGCCAGCCTGCAGGGTGAGGCGCTGCCTTCGGCCGAGATCGCTGCACATCTGCAGCGCGGCCTGCATGCGCTGGCCCTGTACCCGCGCCTGGCCGGTGAATCCACGCCGGTGCAGGCCGCGGGACTGGGCGAGGCGGTGGCGCGCGCGCTGCAGGACCGGGACTGGGCGGCCCGTCAGTTGCCGCGCCGCCCGCAGCTGCTGCCGCAGCTGATCCAGACGGTCAACGACGATGCGGCATCGGCGCGGGTGATGGCGGCGATCATCGGCCAGGACCCGGTGCTGACCGGCAACCTGCTGCGCATCGCCAACAGCCCGGCCTACAAGGTGCACGAGCGCCCAGTGGAAAGCCTGCAGCGGGCGGTGACACTGGTCGGAACCGAAGGCGTGCGACAGATCATCAGCGCGGTGCTGGTACAGCCGGTGATGCAGGTGCAGTGCGAGGTGTTTCCGCAGTTCAGCACGATCATCTGGGAGCACGCGCTGCTGGCTTCGCGCGCAGCCGCTGACCACGCACGCACGGTCACCTTCGGCGATGCCTTCGCCGCCCAGTGGCTGGGCCTGGTACAGGGGCTGGGGGCCGCACTGGTGATGCGCCAGCTGCTGCAGGAAGCGCAGGCACGCGATGAGACGGTGGAGCCGGCGCTGGCGCTGCAGCTGCTCCAGCAGTGGTCGCTGCCGTTGGCGCAACGCGTGGCTGCGGCCTGGGAGCTGCCCGAGCCGGTGCACCAGGCACTGGCGCCCGAGGCGGATGGCCCGCTGGCTGACAGCCTGCGCCTGGCCAGTGCGGCCGCAGCGGCCAGCCTGCTGTGCCGGCATGGACATGCCAGCCAGAGCCGCATGCTGGCCCTGCTCGAACAGTTGCCTTCGGCGCCGCCGCATGCCCTGCGCTGGATCTGGCGGCGCCTGCACGGGCGCAGCGTGGAAACACGCGATGACGCTGGACAGGAAGAGGCGGGTCCGGCGCCCTGAGCGTTACAGCTGCGATTCCACCGGCAGCCAGCTGATCACCCGCGACAACCAGCGCTTGCGCGCCGTTGCCCCTGGCTCGGCCTCCACCCAGTGTGGTGGTGGTTCACGCTCCAGCCAGCGCAACCGGTGACGGTCGTCCAGCGCCAGCCACCAGCTGTGCCTGGGATCGGCCAGGCGCAGGTACTCGTCCCGCAGCTGTGCGCCCAGTACCGGATCGTCGAACAGCACGCCCATTTCAGTGTTCAGATAGGCCGAGCGCGGGTCGAGGTTGAACGAACCGACGAAACCGCGGCGATCGTCGACCAGGAACGCCTTGGTATGCAGGCTCGCGCCGCTGCTGCCGAACACGCCGGCATCGGCGGACTGCCCCTGCGCTTTCAGTTCGTACACGTGGACGCCAGCTTCGAGCAATGGCACGCGGTAGCCCATGTAGCCACCGTGCACGGCGGCAACGTCATTGGCGGCCAGTGAGTTGGTGACCACGCCGACCTGCACGCCCCGCCCGGCCATGGCCGAAAAGCCATCCAGGCCTTCGTTGCCGGGTACGAAGTAGGGCGAGATCAACAGGACCTTGTGCCGGGCGGCCTGCAGCTCACTGATCAGGGTCGACACCAGCCAGGCAGCGCGATCGTCCTTGCGGTGCTTCATCGGCGGGTCCGACACGATGCGCACTGCACCGCTCCAATGTAGCGGCTCAGGGCTTGGGCGCTGCCGTTTGCGCGATTCGGCCACGCGCGCAAGGTAGGGCCGGGCCACGTCGCGCTGCGCTTCGTGATCCGATTCGCGGACCAGCAGGCGCAGCTGTGCATCGGTATGGAAGGCAAGCGCCGATACCGGTATGGCCGCTTCACTGTTCCAGTAGTCGTCGAAGATGCGGTTGGCCTGCTCCACGGCGGGGCCGGCAACCAGCAGATCCAGGTCCTGGAAATTCACATCGGTGCGTGCGCTGAAGTACTCCTCGCCGATGTTGCGGCCACCGACGATCGCGACTCGGCCGTCGGCAATCCAACTCTTGTTGTGCATGCGGTGGTTCACGCTGAAAGCGCGCTGCACCAGTTCCAGCGTGCGCGCGATGCCGCTGCGGTTTCGGAACGGGTTGTAGAGGCGGATTTCAATGTTCGGGTGCCGGTCCAGCGCCATCATCAGCGCGTCCTTGTCCTGGGCGTTCATGTCGTCAAGCAGGATGCGCACGCGCACACCGCGCTCGGCGGCGTCGTACAGCGCCTTGGCCATCAGGTGGCCGATCAGGTCGTCGTGCCAGATGTAGTACTGCAGGTCCAGGCTGCGGCCTGCGTGCGTGGTGATCATCGCGCGTGCGGCGAAGGCATCCATGCCATCACTGAGGAACGCCACGCCGGACTGTCCGGGGTGTGCGTCCTGCAGCGGCACGATTTCCTGGTCGATGCGGGTCTGCGCCGGCTGCAGTGGCAGCACATGCGAGGGTGCGCCCTGCGCCCGTGGCGTGAGATGGTCGGCCAGCAGCAGCCCGGACAGGACCAGCAGCAACAGCGCGGCGAGGATGATTGCAGCGACGCGCAGCAGGCGTCGCCACAGGGGCTTGGGCAGGCTCATGCCCCGATGGTAGAGCCACGCCATGCGTGGATGAAAGCCAACAGATTCATTGCAGTAGATCCACGCCATGCGTGGATGCCTTCTTCAGGCAATGTCACGCCATGCGCGGATGACTGGAACTTCGCGGTCAGAACCGCTCGTCGCTGCCCAGGTAACGCCACTGCCGCGCGGGCAGCGGTCCCAGTGCCACGCGGCCAATACGCAGCCGGCGCACGGCCGTCACCTGCAGGCCGGCAGCGGTGACCGCCACGCGCAGGCCCTTGGCCGTCAGGCCCTTGCCCGCGAAGCGCAGGCGCTGCTCGCTCTGCCAGCTGACCTTGGCGCCGCCTGATTCCTGCTGCAGCCGCGCCATCAGCCACGGGCCGCGCTCGGGCCCGCCTTCGGCCACTTCAATCAGGTATTCCTGTTCGGTGCGGCCCAGATTGCGCTGCAGATGGGCCAGCGTGGCCGGATCCTGGCTGACCACCACCAGGCCGCTGTCGCTGGCCGGAAGCGAGGCGGCCAGCTGCAGTCCGTGGAAGTGGCGCTGCAGCGGACGGATGTCGCTGGCGTCGAGTTCGCTGCGGCTGTCACTGCTGACCAGCGCGCACAGGGTTTCGGCGGCAACGCCAGCCGGTTTGTGCAGCAGCATGCTGACCCGCTCGGCCTTTTCATCGCTGGCCTGCTCGGCCACGACGATCACCGCGCTGTCATCGACCGGACGCTGTGGCTGTTCCACCACGTCGCCGTTGACCGTGACCCAGCCGCCTTCGATGTAGCGTCGCGCTTCGCCGCGTGGGATGCCGAGCAGAGCGGACAGGCGTTTGTCGAGACGGATCGGTTCCATGGCGGAAAGGTCAGGCAGGGGGCGCGCAGTGTAGCTGCTGCGGCCGGTCAGCGCTGGCCGCGGTTGGCCAGCTCGGTCAGGTACAGGCGGGTATCGAACTCCAGCTGCAGGTAATCCGGCTCCATGTGCTGGCACAGCTGGTAGAAGGCCTTGTTGTGGTCGGCTTCCTTCAGGTGGGCCAGCTCATGCACCACGATCATGCGCAGGAACGCGGCCGGTGCCTGGCGGAACACGGTGGCGATGCGGATCTCACGGCTGGCCTTGAGGCGGCCGCCATGCACGCGGGAGATGGCGGTATGGGTGCCCAGCGCGTGCTTGATCACTTCCAGCGTGTTGTCGTAGCAGACCTTGTTGAGCGGCACCGACTTGCGCAGGTAGCGGTCCTTCAGGTCCTGGGTGTAGTCGTACAGCTGGCGGTCGCTGCGCACTTCGTGCGGGTCGGGGTAGCGCTGCTGCAGCCAGGGGCCGAGTCTGCCCTGTGCCAGCAGGTCGCTGACCTGGGCGACCAGGGGTTCGGGATAGCCGTTGAGGTACTTCAGGACTGCCATGCAGGGGCGGCGGGGCGTCGGTAGAATGGAGCATCCAAGATTACACGCGGTACGCATCGACCATGGCAAAGCCCAACGCGCTGCAGGAACAATTGCTCAAGGCCGGCCTGGCCAAGAAGTCGCAGGCCAGCGCTGCCGCGAGCGCGCAGGCCAAGGCCCGGCAGGGCAAGGCCGAATCGACCTCGGCCGACGTCCAGCGCGAGGCTGAACGGGCCCGCGCCGAGAAGGTCGAGCGCGACCGCGCACTGGCCGCCGAGCGCAATGCCCAGGCCCGTCAGGCTGAACAGAAGGCGCAGGCGAAGCAGATCATCACGGCCCATGCCGTGCCCCACAAGGGCGACGACGAGTACCGCTTCAGCGATGGCGCGGCGATCCGCACTCTGCTGATCGACCCCAAGCTGCGCAAGGCGCTGTCGGTCGGCGTGCTGGTCATTGTCGCAAATGGCGAGGGCTACGCCCTGCTGCCACGTGCTGCTGCCGAGAAGGTGCGTGAGCGCGCCCCGGAGGCGATCATTGTCGACCATGGCCAGCCGGGCTCGACCGCCGAGATCTCCACCGGCAACGCCGAGGACGACGCCTACTACGCGCAGTTCCAGGTGCCGGACGACCTGGTCTGGTAAACAAGAAGGGGACGGAGGGGATTAAGTCGCAATCGGCTTGATCGAACCCATCCGCGCTCTGTTCGTCTTCCTGAAGAGCAGCCGAGCGTGGCTCGGCTCTACATTAAGGCGTGCCTTTTTGCCGGGGTGTATCGTCTCCATATCAGGCGACACACCTGCGGAGGATGGCCATGGCTACCGGTTGGGCGGGAGACGGCGCGGTCCAGGACCAGATCGACGCCACCGTCGACGATGCGATCGCCCGCGCGCGGCGCCAGCTGCGCGAGGGCCCGGGTCTGGAGCACTGTGAGGAATGCGACGCGCCGATCCCGTTGGCGCGGCGCCAGGCCGTGCCCGGTGTCCGGCTGTGCGTGGCGTGCCAGCAGGCGCATGACGACGAAGAACAGGCGCATGCCGGCTACAACCGGCGTGGCAGCAAGGACAGCCAGTTGAGGTAAAGGTTGTTCGGCAGGGCTGCGCCCTGCACCCGCCGAAGCCTTCAAGCCAAGGCAGCAGCAACAGCAAAAGCTGGCATTCCGTGGGGTGGCGGGGCGGTGTCGGAGTGCGGGGACGCCGCAAGTACGTCCTTGTAGGCTTGGCAGCCGCATCCATGCGGCTGACACCCCGCACTCCGACACCGCCCCACCTCCGACAGATTTCCGCGATCGGGTACATCCCGCCGTGCGTGGATAAATTTCCATCGAAATCGAAAATTTCGATATCGGAATGATTTGAGCCGAGCATGGCTCGGCTCTACAGAAGAACGGACAGCTCGCGGAAATCTGTCGAAGGCGGGGTGGGTCCGGTTGAGGGGGCGTGAGCCGCATGGATGCGGCGACCGAGCTTACATGGACGTACTTGCAGCGTCCCCCTCAACCGGACCCACCCCGCCATCCCACGGATAGCATGCTTTTGCCGTTGCCGTTGCTCCAAGCAGGTGCAGGGCGCAGCCCTGCCGAAAACCCCACCCTCAACCGTCGCCCTGGATGCCACCAGGCGCCTGTGCCGGGTCGCGCCAGCGGCGCACCGTGCGCTGGAAGAACAGGTTGTTCGGCAGCTGCAGCACCGTGCCTTCGTGGCCGTCGCCGGTCTCCTGCAGCGTGGTGTAGATCAGGTTCACGTCGATCACCCGGCCCTTCAGGCCCGGCTTCTCGCCGTTCTCCAGCACCTCGATGTAGTCGTGCAGGCGGAACGGGCGGGTGGTGAAGATCAACAGCGTGCAGAAGATGTTGGACAGCACGCTCCACGCCGCGAAGAAGGCCACCGCGCCCACGGCGGCGAAGCCGGTAAACGCGGTCCACAGCACCGACGGCTTCGCGCCGAGCAGGCTGAGGATGTAAAGCAGGGCACTGAAATAGACCACGAAACTGGTGATCCGGCGTGCACCCATCACCATTTCGGGCGGCAGCGTGTAGTGCTCGGCGAAGCGGCGGATCAGGCGACGGGCGAGCACGCGCAGGAGCCACGCAACCAGCAGCACCAGTACGATCTGCACGGCGACGCCGGCGTAGTTCAGCCACGGGTGGGTCCAGGCGGGCAGGTGATCCTTCAGCGACAACATCATGGGGCGACTACGGAGGGGGAAACGGCCCCCGATGTTACCCGGCGCGTGCGGGGGATTCGACCGCCGGGGTCCAGGCCAGGCAGACCAGCTCCTGGCGGTGCTGCTGCAGGCAGGCGCGGCCGTTGTCGGGGCGCAGTTGCAGTGACAGGCCCAGCGCCTGCAGCAGGATGCAGGCGGTGATCACCAACAGGGCGGCGCAGGATGGGCTGGACATGGCAGGACTCCTGGACGGCAATTTTGCGAAGGACCTTCCATGGATGCAGCAGCCATCAAAAAGGTTGCATGGCATTGATCGTGGATGAGCTCTAAACCTTTTTCCGGGTTGCCGCATCCAAGCGATATGCTCGACACCACCATGCCCGCGCTGCCTGCCGCCAACGACGCCGTCGACGAACCCGCCCTGGTGCGGGCGGCCGCCGCCGGCGACACCGCGGCCTATGAACTGCTGTACCGGCGCCACGCGCCCCGGGTATTCGCTGTGCTGTGGCGGCTGTGTGGCGGCCAGCAGGTACGCGCCGAGGACGCGCTGCAGGAAGCGTTCCTGCAGGCATGGAAGGCGCTGCCGGGCTTCCGTTTCGAGAGCAGCCTGTCGACCTGGCTGCACCGGCTGGGCGTCAACGCCGCGCTGATGGAACTGCGCGGGCGTGCTGCCGGGCAGGACCATGACAGCCTCGACGAAGTGGACGGAGGGTTGCAGGAACTGGCGGTACACGACCGCTGTGCCGGCACCGAACGCGACCTCGAACGGGCGCTGTCGACACTGCCGCCACGGGCACGTGCGGTACTGGTACTGCACGACATCGAAGGCTGGAAACACCAGGAAATCGCCGAACAGCTGCAGATGGCCGTCGGCAGTTCCAAGGCACAGTTGCATCGTGCGCGCGGCCTGTTGCGCGCACGGCTGGGAGACATGACATGAATACACCCGACCACGATTCCGACCACGATCTACTGGCACGGCTGCGCGCGCTGCCAAGCGAGCGCGACGTACCCACCGATGGCTGGGCACGCCTTTCGGCCCAGCTGCCGCCGCGTGAGCCGCAGGCGGCGCCTGCGCCGGGCGACAACGTGGTGGCCCTGCCGAACCGTTCGCGTCGGCGTTGGTGGTTGCCGGTGGGTGCGGTGTTGGCGGCCAGCCTGGCGGTCTACGCCGTGGCGCCGTGGCGCCATGCGCAGCCAGAGGTGCCGGTACCTTCAGCACTGCAGCTGCAGGCGGCGGCGATGACCGAGCAGTACCAGCAGGCCGTTGCTTCGCTGCCCGATGGACGGGCGCCGGAATGGCAGCCGGCCCTGCACGAACTGGATGAAAGCGCGGCGCAGATCCGTGCCGCCCTGGCGCAGGACCCGCGTGCGCCGCACCTGCTTGGCCAGCTCAAGCGCACCTATGCGCTGCGGCTGGAACTGACCCGGCAGGCGGCCTATGCCGCCGAGTCCGGCTTGACGACCTGAGGAGACCCCCATGACCCGAACCCTGATTTCCTGCTGTGTCGCGCTGCTGCTGGCCCCTGCCGTAGCACTGGCCGACACCCGCATCGACGAGCGCCACACCCTGGCCGCGGGCGGTCGCATCGAGCTGAGCAACGTGGCCGGCAAGGTGACCGTGCGTGGCTGGGACCGCAATGACGTGCAGCTCACCGGCACGCTCAGCGACGGCCTGCAGTTGCGCCAGGAGAAAAGCGCCAACCGGGTGCGCTGGGAGATCGAATATCCGCGCCGCAGCAACAATGGTGGCGCGACGCTGGTGCTGAACGTGCCGCGCTCGGTGGAGCTGCTGCTGAGCACGGTCAGCGCCAGCCAGGACATCAGTGGCATCGATGTGCGACGGCTGCAGGCCGACACGGTCAGCGGCAGCCTGAGCGCAGCTGGCCGCAGTGGCGACAGCAAGCTCAACACGGTCAGTGGCAGCGTCAGTGCACGCCTGCAGACGCCGAAGCTGGACGTGAATACGGTCAGTGGCCGGATCGAGGCCGGCGGCGGGGTATCCGGTGATATCGGTGCGCAGACGGTGTCTGGCCGGGTCGAGGTGGACGCCGGGCGCGTGCAGCGGCTGGCGGTGGAGACCGTCTCGGGCAGCATCGATCTGGCAGCAGCCGGATTGGCACCCGGTGGCCGCATCAATGTCGAATCGGTCAGTGCCTCGGTCACGCTGAGCCTGCCGCGCACGGTGTCGGCACAGCTGTCGGTGAACAGCTTCAGCGGGTCGATCAACAGCGATGCCGGGCAGGTGGAGCGGCCGCGCTATGGGCCGGGCAGCCACCTCGATACCCGGCTGGGCGGCGGCGACGGTGACATCCGCATCCAGTCGCATTCGGGCAGTGTGCGGGTACGCCTGGACCGCTGAGCGCGATCCGGCAGGCCGCGGCGGCAGCGCCGCCGCGGTCAGTGTTGGGTCAGCTGGCCTTCTTCAGTGCCCAGGTGGTGCCGAGAACTTCGATCTTGCCACCGGCCTTGCGGAACGCTGCCAGGTCCGAAGCGATCGAATCGCTGCTGACCACGGTGCTGGCGGCCGCGCCCTTGCGTTCGCTGCGGATGCTGTTGCTGGCCTTCGCGGGGGTCTTTGCCTTGCGGGGCATGGTTGCTCCTGTCAGGTGGAAGGGGAGGAAAGCGCCCAGGCGTCGGCCTGGCGCAGGTAGTCCTGCCGCTCGCGGCGGCAGTCATCGCCGCCCATCGAAAACTGGCGGCAGATCGCCGGGCGCTGCGAATAGATCGTGCAGCGCAGGTGATAGGGATCGATCGCCGCACACCAGCCTTCCTCGTTGCGCGCCATCACGGCACGGCCGTGGGTGTCGCGTGACAGGAACTGGCCAGGCACGTGGTCGCCGGGCTGCAGCAGCACGGGCAGCCGGCAACAGACCGCGTCACAACGGCGGCAGTCGATGGGTGCAGGTGCTGCGTCAGGTTGTAAGGCCACAGGGGCCTGGCGGGTGCCCAAAGCGGGTCTCGATGGCGGCTCAGGTGCTGCGCGGACCATGAACGAGCCAGGAAGGCATGGCCGCTAGGCCCGCAGGGCGGGCCAGGCTGCACCGTGGACACACACCGGCGTGGCCGGTGGAAGGTGCAGCGGAGTTCTAGCCGACCAAGAGTAACTTAGACCGCGTAACGTTTTGTTAATCCTGGCTGGCTGCCGCCAAGGCCAGGCCCTGGACCACGCCCAGCGAGGGCTCGCCGTGGACCATACGGGCGCCCGGGAAGGCCTCGGCCACGGCCTGGCGCAGGTAACCGGCGCGGGACATGCCGCCGGTGAGGAACACCGCATCCGGGTCGCCCCCGATGTCGCTGCGGACCTGGGCCAGCAGTTCCCGGATCTGCTCCAGGTAGCCATGGGCGGCGGCGGCCAGGCCATCGGCGCTGCTGTCGGCATGCAGGTCGCGGGCGATGTAGTCCAGCGTGCTGCGGTGCTCGCTGGCGGCGCTGAGGGCGATCTTGGCGCGTTCGACGTCGCGGTACAGCCGCGCGGTGTTGCCGGTGTCCTGCAGCGCCTGCAGGCGGTCGCCCCACGGTGCGTCCACATGGTCGTACTTGTGCAGGCGGAACTCGCGCTGGCGGGTCATGTCCTGCACGGTGGCCGCTTCCACGTAGTGGTGGGCGGGCACGCGGGTGATGCCGCGGCCGAACAGCGGCATGTAGCTGGACAGGCTCAGCGCCAGGTCGATGTCGGTACCGCCGCGGGCGATACCCCAGGCGCGGTGGATGCGCGGGGCATCGTCGCCGCCGACTTCGGCATGCGCGATGTCGGTGGTACCGCCACCGATGTCGACGATCACCGCCTGGTGCCGCTCGCGGCTTTCGGCGTGGTAATGCATGGCCGCCGCGGCCGGTTCCTCGAGGAAATCGATCTGGTCGAAGCCGGCCTGGGTGGCGGCCTCGCGCAGGATGTCCAGCGCCTGGTCGTTGCCGGCCGCACCGATCGAGCTGCGGAACTGCACCGGGCGACCGAGCAGGGCGGCACGCAGCGGCTGGCCGAGCTGGGCGCTGGCAGTCAGGCGGATGTGCTCGAGGATGTGTGCGGCGATGCCGGTGATGGTCTGCTTCGCGCGCGGGTGCAGGTTGTAGCCCAGCATCGACTTCGGGCTCTGCACCAGGTTGCCTTCGTGTTCCTCGAAATAGGCTTCCAGCGCGTCATCGCCGTAGACCGCGTTCTGCAGCAGGTCGCTGGCGCTGCGTTCCTTGCCGGCGCGGGCTTCCATCCATTCCCGGCGCAGTGCGCGCAGGGCTTCGCGGCGCAGTGCCTGTGGCGTGCGTTCCTGGCCGGCGGCACGGGCTGCGCGCGCGGCGCTGTCGATCATCTGCTGCAGCTGGTGTTCCTGGCCGTCATCGAGCTGGAAGTCGTCCGGATCGGGCACCACGCCGGGGAAATACACGCTGGTGCGGAACTGCTCGGCATCGCCGAAGCGGATCGGCAGCAGTTTTCCCTCATGCACGATGGCGGCGGCGGAGTTGCTGGTACCGAAGTCGATGCCGAGGCGCATGGGAGTTCCGGGGGCGATCAGGGGCCGCGCACTCTGCTGCAGTTCGCCGCCGACTGCAAGTTCCAGCGGGCGTGCTGTTCTGGTCCGGGTCCAGTGGGCAGCCCGGAGCCTGCCCGGAAAAGGGCCGGGGAAGCCAGCCGGTTACAATGGCGGCTGTTGATTCACTTTGAGGTATTTGCTGATGTCTTCTGCCCCCGCCTGCCCGCAGTGCACCCTGGAAAACACCTACGCCGATGGTGCGCTGTGGATCTGCGCCGACTGCGGTTTCGAATGGACCGCCGAGGAAAGCGCCGGGTCCACCCTGGTCGTGCGTGACAGCAACGGCAATACCCTGCAGGCCGGCGACACCGTCACCGTGATCAAGGA
This sequence comes from Stenotrophomonas sp. GD03819, assembly GCF_029841665.1. Classification (NCBI taxonomy): domain Bacteria; kingdom Pseudomonadati; phylum Pseudomonadota; class Gammaproteobacteria; order Lysobacterales; family Lysobacteraceae; genus Stenotrophomonas; species Stenotrophomonas sp. GD03819. The sequence continues at coordinate 10,822 of NZ_JAOCEW010000038.1, read as the reverse complement.
CCTGAAGGTGAAGGGGTCTTCGATCCCGCTCAAGCAGGGCACCGTGATCCGCAACATCCGCCTGGTCGAGGATGATGCCGAGCACATCGAAGGCAACTCGGACAAGATCAAGGGCCTGGTCCTGAAGACCTGCTTCCTCAAGAAGGCCTGATCACCTTCAGCGCCTGGCCTGCTGCTGCGCGCGCCAGCGGGCCAGGCTGTCCAGCTTGGCCTGGTAGCGCGCCTGCTCCGGCGCGCCCCCCAGTTCCTGTGCACGCAGCAGTTCGCGATCGGCGCGCTTGAGCTGGCCAGCCAGGAAATAGACCCGCGCCAGCCCGAAGTGGAACTGATGCGCGGTGTCATACAGGCGCACGGCCTGCCGGTAATAGCGGATCGCCTGGTCCAGCTGGCCGGCCCGTTCGGCCTTGGCGCCGAACATGTACTGCGCGAACGGGTCTTCGCGCTGCACCGATTTCAACCGGCGCTCAAGTGACTGCGCCTGCGCGGTCAAGCCCAGGCTGCGGAACAGCGCGGAGGCATTGGTCAGTGCGGCATCCTGGCGGCCGTCCAGCTGCAGCGACCGGTCCAGCGCCTGCCGCGCCGCCTCGTTGTTGCCTTCGCGGTGGTCGAGCACGCCGAGGTTGTTCCACACTGGAGCGAACCTGCTGTCCTGAGCCACGGATGCGTCGAAGAATGCACGGGCGCCGCCGAAGTCACCGTCGGCGAGGCGCTCCGCACCCCGGTTGTTGTAGAAATGCGCCAATGCCCGCGCACGGCTCACGGGAACCGGCCCGCGGCGGTCATAGAGCACATTGCGATCCAGGTCGACGGTACCGAAACGCCCGCCGACATCGACGCCGGCATTGACGTGGCCGACGCTGTAGACCACGCCCGCGTCCTGGTCCTGGTACCAGGACACCACCTGCCCGACTTCCTGCACGCGGGCCTGGATGCCCGCCTCCCGCGCAAGCGTCACGAACAGCAGGGTGAAGGCCAGACAGTTGGCGCGGCGGTGCTGCCAGATATCGCTGACGGTGTAGGTCGCATTGGCGTCGTACTGCAGGTCCAGCCCGTGCTGGTCGAAGATCATCTCCACGAGCGCCTGCAGGCGCTGGTCGCGGGAGTAGCTGCGCTGGATCACCTGCTTCTGGAGCATCGCACGCAGGTCCGCGGGAATGGCGAACACTTCTTCCGGGGTCGGCACGCGTGCGGCCGACACGGTGATGGTCGGGGTCGTCACCACGTCGGCGGGCGGTGCCTGGCCTGCGCCGAAGGCAGGAGCACAGAAGGCCAGCAGCGAAAGGGTGAGGCAATGGGCGGCAGAACGGTACATGACGGTTCCCGGCAGCGGCGGGCGCTCCCGCCTGGGGCGAGTGTATTCCCATGGATGCCCAGCTGCAGCGACCGTTGGTCGGCGCCGCGTTCATCCACAACCGATGTGGACCAGCGCGCGACAAAGCTGTGGACAACTGGCTCCGGGCCTCGCCTGGCAAGCGTTGTGAGTGTGTGGTGAAAAAACCGCCAGCTTGCCCGGCGCCGGCACAGGCGGGATGATCCGGGCATGGAATTCTCACCGCTGACGCTTGCCCCGGCGCAGTGGCAGGCGCTGCAGGACAGCTATGCCACGCCGCCACGCGCCTACCACCACTTCGGCCATGTGCGCGCGGTGCTGCAGCACTGCCAGGAGGTGGCCGACGGCCCCGGCTGGAAGCAGCCGGCCGAGATCTACCTGGCCGTGCTCTATCACGACGCGATCTACCAGGCGGGTCGCAAGGACAACGAGGCGCGTTCGGCGCAGCTGGCCCTGCAGGCGATCGCACAGGCGCCGGCGCTTGCCGGTGTCGACGCTGCTCGCGTGGAGCAGTTGATCCTGCTGACCGCCCGCCATGGCGCGCTGGGTCCGGAGGATGTGGATGCCGAGGCGGCGCTGTTCCTGGACTGCGACATGGCGATCCTGGCTGCACCGGAGCCGGTGTTCGCCGCCTATGACCGTGGCGTGGCCGAAGAATACAAGGGCGTGGTGCCCGGCTTCCTGTACCGTGCCGGCCGTCGCCGATTCCTGCAGGGCCTGCTGCGCGCACCGCGGATCTTCTTCAGTGAGTTCTTCCACCAGCGCCTGGACGCGGCCGCCCGTGACAACCTGCGTCGCCAACTGGGTGGTTGAGCCGGCCCGGTACACTGGTGTCCTGTTTCCAATGATTGTTGTTTCCGACCGTGTCCGTTCCTGATCCCGATCCCCGCCCGCTGCCACCGGAAGAGCCCGGTCCCAACGAGTGCTGCGGCAGTGGCTGCCCGCTATGCGTGCTGGACCTGTATTCCGATGAGCTGCAGCGCTACCGCAAGGCACTGGCCGAGTGGAAGACGCGGCATCCCGAGGCCGCACCATGAGCCGTGCGCGCCCGGCGGCGGTGCTGGCATTGGTGGCGCTGCTGCTGTTCGTGGCCACCGCGCTGTGGACCCAGGTCGCGCGCAGTGATCTGGACTGGGTGCGGGCGACCTTGAGCCTGTACCTGCACGGGCCGTGGGGGCTGGCGTTGCGTGCTGCCTACTGCCTGCTGGCGCTGGCCATTGCCGCACTTGGCATTGCGCTGTATCGCGGCAGCATCGGCCCGCGGCGCAGTGCGGCCGCCCCCTTGCTGTTCACGGTTTCCGCGCTGGGCCTGGCGACGGTGGCGATCGGCGACAGCTGGCTGCCTGAAGCGACGCCGCTGCTGGCACCGTTCATCCATGGACTGGCAGCCAACACGGCGTTCCTGTGTGCCAGCGTCGGCATGCTGTTGCAGGCCTGGTACCTGCGCCGCGAACCGGGTTGGCAGTCCGCCGCGGGCCTGCTCTGGGGCTGGGCATGGCTGGCCTTCGTGCTGCTGTGGCTGCATGTGCTGTGGCGTGGTGGACCACCGCGTGGGCTGGGACAGAAAGTGGTGATCGCGGTGATCGTTGGCTGGCTGCTGTATCTGGCGATGGCCCTGTACCGTCGCAGCCGCCAGGCCGCGGCCCACTGAATCCCCAACGGCCTGCGCCGGTACGTGCCGTGCACGCGGCGGCGGCGTATCGTGTGCGCATTCCATCGGGGATGCGATATGAAGCGTGCAGGGCTGGGCAGGGCAATGGGTGTGGTACTGGCGCTGGCCGCGCTGCCGGCGACGGCGGCCGTGACCCCGCAGCAGTTCAGCCATGGGCGGTTCGAGCAGATTCCGGTGCACATGCCGGCCGGCACGCCGCAACGGGTGGTGATCTGGTTCCACGAACCCACGGCCGGCGGTGACACCAGCCGCCTGCCGATCGAGGCCCTGCGTGCCGATGGCGCGCTGGTCGCGGCAGTGGACATTGCGCACCTGCGCGGTGTGCTCAAGCGCGAGGGGGACCCGACCTGTTCGTTCGGTTCCGGTGACGTCGAGAATTTCTCACGCTGGCTGCAGGCCTCGTTGCATCTGCCCGGCTACCACCTGCCGCTGGTCGGCGGTGATGGCGAAGGTGCCGAGATGGCCTATTCGCTCGCGGCGCAGGCCGATACCCAGGTGTTCGCCGGTGTACTCACCACCGGCTTCTGCCCGGACCACAACCACCAGCGCATGGTCTGCGGCGATGGTGTGAAGCACAACAGGCTGCAGCCTGCCGAACTGAATTTTCCGTGGTTGAGCGCGGCAGGTGATCACGGCTGCAAGGTGGGCCAGGCCAACCAGTTCGTGCAGCAGGTCGCCATGGCGCGCGAGTTCAAGCGCACTGCGCGCGGTGATGCGTCACCGGGCCTGGTGGCTGCAGCACGGGTGATCGGCGCGCAGGCCGGCGTCAGCCTGGCCCCCCCGCCTGCTGCACTGAAGGGCCTGCCGGTGGTGGAAATGCCGGCGACCGGCAACGGCGATACGCTGGCGGTGTTCGTCTCCGGCGACGGTGGCTGGGCTGGCCTGGACAAGAACGTGGCGTCGTCACTCAACGAGCATGGCGTGGCGGTGGTCGGCATCGATTCGCTGCGTTACTTCTGGAGCGAGCGCACACCGAAGGGCTTTGCGGGCGACCTGCAGAAGATCATCGACCACTACCGCCAGCAGTGGCACCGCGACAAGGTGATGCTGATCGGTTTCTCGCAGGGCGCCGACGTGCTGCCGGCCACGATCAACCAGCTCGACGCCGGTACCCGCGAGGCGCTGGAGCGCATCGTGCTGCTGTCGGTGGGCAGGAAGGCCGACTTCGAATTCCATGTCAGCAACTGGCTGGGCGGTGGCGGCGACGGCCTGCCGATCGCGCCGGAAGTGGCCAGGCTGCCGGCGGAAAAAACGTTGTGCGTGTACGGCGACAAGGATGAGGACGCACTGTGCCCGGACCTGCCGGCCAATGACGGCGTGAGGAAGGTGAAGCTGCCGGGCGATCACCATTTCGGGGGGGACTACGATCGCTTGGCCGGAGTGATCCTCAAGGGCGGGGCGTAGCGTCAAGCCATGCCCGACGCATCGCGGCTTCAGTTCCGCCGCGGATCCAGCGAGATCAGGCGCGTGGCATCCAGCAGCGCGGCCGGCAGATGCATGCCGCCGGGCGCCGCGAGATAGCGTGGCCGCCACTGCGGATCGAACTTCGACTTGAAGCGGCGCAGGCCACTGAAGCCATAGAAGCGTTCGCCATGCCGCGCCAGCAGGCCGGCCAGGCGGTTCCAGCGACCGGCCAGCCGATGCTGGGCCAGACCGGACAACGGCGCCATGCCCAGCGAGAAGCGCGCATAACCCTGCGCGCGGCCCCACAGGAACAGTTCGATGAAGAGGAAGTCCATCGTGCCCTTCGGTGCTTCGTTGACGTGGCGCATCAGGTCGACCGACAGCTCGGCGCCGGCCGGTGCCTGCCACAGGTTGGCGAACGCCACGATCTGGCCTTCGGCCTCGACCAGCGCTACCGGGAAGCGCACCAGGTAATCGGGGTCGTAGCTGCCCAGCGAGAAGCCCTTCTCATCGCCGGCCTTGTCTTCCAGCCATGCATTGGAAATTGCGTGCAGGCGCGGCAGCAGGCTGGGAATTTCCTCCACCGGTGCCACGCGGAAGGACAGGCCGCCGCGTTTGCCACGGTTCCAGGCCTGGCGCAGATCGGCGCGTTCGCGACCTTCCAGCCCGAAATCATGCAGCGGCACCATCGCTTCCTCGCCCAGCTTGACCAGGCCCAGGCCCAGGTCGAGGTAGGTCTGCCAGTAGGTCTCGCCCACCTGGTAGAACACCGGGCGCAGGCCCAGCCGGTCGGCTTCCTCGCGGAAGCGCCAGATCAGCGCGCGCGCCACGTCAGGCGGGCCGACCGGGTCGCCCATCGCGATCAGCGAACCGCCGTAGCGCTGCATCATCACGAAGCCCTGTTTCGCATCATCGCGCAGCACCGCCTTGTCGGCGGTCAGTACCAGGCAGGCCTGGGTATCGGTGGCGCCGGCCAATACCGGCGCCAGTGATTGCAGCGTGGCTTCGTCGGCGGCCGGCAGCGGGCTGCGGGTGCTGTGCAGCAGCCGCGCCAGGCCGAACATCACCAGCGCGATGGCTACCACCAGCAATGCACGCAGCGCGCGCGGTGCGTTGCCCGACACCGCGAACTGCCACCACAGCTCGTTCTGGTACTCGACATGGCTGTAGGTGAAGAACAGCAGCCAGGTGACCGCGACCAGCACCAGGCCGAGATTGCGCAGCCACGGCCACGACCAGGCTTCGTCCAGCAGCGCACCCTGGCGGTAGAACTCGCGACGTGCGGCCCACAGCGCCATCGCCACCAGCACTGCCGAGACGGCGATCAACAGTTGGCCACCGCGCAGCCACAGCGGCAACGGGGTGATCACGCACACCGCCATTGCCAGCATCCACGCGGCGTGGCTGCGTCGGGCCAGGCCCTGGCCGATCAGCAGCAGGGCGACGCCGCTGAGGCTGCCGATCAGGTGCGAGGTTTCCAGGATCGGCAGCGAGGCGTTCACCAGGTGACGGCGTGGCGTCGGCAGCGTGCCGTCGATGACCAGCGCGGCGCCGATGCTGAATACCGCCAGTGCGATGATCTGCGGCAGCCATGGGCGCAGCGCGTTCCAGCCAGCACGGGTTGCCCCGGCGCTGGCCTGCAGCGGCTGACGCAGGGCGGGCGCAAGGGCAAGCAGGGTGGCCAGCAGCAGCGGCAGCACGTAGTAGGTGACACGGTAGATCAGCGCTGCCGCCAGCACCGCTGCCGGTGCCACCTGCGGCAACAGCTTCAGCAGGCTCCACTCGAACACACCCAGGCCTGCGGGCACGGTGGAGACCAGGCCGGCCAGCACTGCCACCAGGTAGAGGCCGACGAAGCCCGGCAGGCCGGTCGGCGTGGAGTCCGGCAGCAGCACATAGAACGCGGCACTGGCCAGCACCAGCTCGATGACGCTGAGTACGGTGACACCGATCATGGTGCGGCGATCGGGCAGCCACAAGGCGTGACCGAGCACACTGAACTGCCGTCCGTCGCGGCCGACCAGCAGCACGATGCCGAGATAGGCGAGCAGGGCAACGATGCCGACGATGCGCACGGCATCGGGATTCAATGGCAATGCCAACGCTGCCGCGGCGGGTTCCATGCACAGGGCCACGCTGATCAACAGCCATGCACCGAATACGAAACCGAGCGTGCTCATCAGCACCACCTGGCCGATCTGCGCCAGGTCCAGGCCGGCGCTGCGGTAGCCACGCAGGCGCACCGCGCCACCGGTCAACGCGGCAAAGCCCACGGTCTGGCCCAGCGTGTGCGCAAGGAACGCGGTGATGCCGACGCGCGCGGGGTGCACGCGGATGCCGCTGCGACGCAGGCCGATTGCATCGAAGCCGATCAGGCAGGCGTAACTGGCCAGGCCGAGTACCACGGTGAGCGCGATCTGCGTGCCGCTGAGCTGCCGGAACGCCTGGCGGATCGCACGATAGCCGTGCTCGTCGAACTCATTGGCCAGGCCGTGCAGGGCCAGGGCGAGGATCAGCAGCGGGATGACGATGGTGGCAACCCGCTTCCAGGTTGGCGTGGAAGGGGCAGTGGTGGAATCGACGGGGGCGGTCATCGGCGCAAGGGTGCGGCAGGAGGGGCGAGGGTGGTGTCAACGCGGGCGTGGCGCATCGTGCGCCTGTCATCGTCATTTGACCAGTGGGACCGTCGGAGCCCGGTAGTGACTGTCGCGGAGGGTACCCGTGCACCCACCGTCGACCGGTTTGGAGGACAATGCAGGCCTGATCAACCGCAGGAGCCACGCCCATGATGGAGCGTTACGACGTCGGACCGCGCATGTCCGAAATGACCGTATACAACAAGGTCGCCTACCTCTCCGGCCAGATTCCGGAAGACACCAGCCAGGACATCACCGGCCAGACCCGGCAGGTGCTGGCGGAGATCGACAAGCTGCTGGCGCTGGTCGCCAGTGACCGCCAGCACGTGCTGCGCGCCGAAGTGTTCCTGGCCGACATGGCCGACTTCGACGGCATGAACAAGGCGTGGGACGAGTGGGTGGTTGAAGGCGCGACCCCGGCACGTGCCACGGTCGAGGCCAAGCTGGCCCACGCTGACTGGAAGGTCGAGATCGTGGTGACGGCGGCAGTACCGTAACGATTGAATGGGGTCAGATCCTTTTCGCTCAGGAAAGCGGATCTGACCCCGTCACAGCGGCACCAGCTCGATGCAGTCCACCGGGCATGGCGGGATGCACAGCTCGCAGCCGGTGCACAGATCGGCGATTACCGTGTGCATGTACTTGGCGCCGCCGACGATGGCGTCCACCGGGCAGGCCTGGATGCACTTGGTGCAGCCGATGCAGTCGGCTTCCACGATCAGCGCCACCTGCGGCGCCTTGTGCTCGCCGCGCGATCGATCGAAGGGAATGGCAGGTACTCCGAGCACCTGCGCCAGTGCGCGCGCACCGGTATCTCCGCCCGGCGGGCAGCGGTCCACGCCTGCCTCGCCGCGAGCCATCGCCTGCGCATACGGGCGGCAACCGTCGTAGCCGCATTGCCCGCATTGGGTCTGCGGCAGCAGGCGGTCGAGGCGTTCGGTCAGGGGCGGGATCAGGCTCATGCGTGGCGAAGGCTGCGCGTTGGGGTCATTTCAGGGGTTTGCCACGGAACCAGCGCTCGTGGGCCAGGGCCAGCATCGGCTTGTCTTCGGAACTGTCCCCGTAGGCATGGATGCGCACGTAGCGCGACAGGTCGAACTGGCGACGGATGTGCTCAACCTTGCGCGGGCCACAGTCGCCACCGGCATAACGGCCTGTGAGGCGGCCGTCCTGGCTCTCCAGCCGGTTGCAGATCAACTGCAGGCCCAGCTGTTCGCACCATGGCCGCAGGTACAGGTCCAGCGAGCCGGACACGATCACCACGGTGTGCTGCTGTTCCTTGTGCCAGCGGATCTGCTCCAGCATTTCCGGGCGCACCACGTCGGGCAGGAACTCACGCGAGAAGCCGGCGGCCAGCGTGGCGATGTCATCGCTGTGGCGGTCGCTGAAGGTCAAACGGGTGACGCGCGCGCGGATGCGCTCGGCCGATATCAGTTTCAGCTTATACGCGGCCAGCCATGGACCAATCTTCCACCACGCCTGTGCCAGCTGTTCGGCGGTGGCCACGCGGCGCAGGAAACGGCCGTAGGTATCGCAGGTGGTCACGGTGTGGTCGAAGTCGAACAGCGCCAGTTCCATTCCGTTGCCTCCCATCGCGTTGCCCTGTGGCCGGTGCTGCCGGCGGGCGTGGCCGCAACCACGCCCGCTGCAGGCATCAGCGGACCGGCATGCCCGGCTGTGCGCCGCTGTCGGCGTCCAGCAGCGCCAGTGCGCCGCCGTCGAAACCGGCCGACAGGATCATGCCTTCGCTCAGGCCGAAGCGCATCTTGCGCGGGGCCAGGTTGGCGATGAACACCACGCTGCGGCCAACCAGCGTTTCCGGCTCGCCGTAGCTGCCGCGGATGCCGGAGAAGATCTGGCGCTTGCCCAGCTCGCCGGCGTCCAGTTCGAAGCGCAGCAGCTTGTCCGAACCTTCCACGAACTCGCAGACCAGCACCTTGCCGATGCGCAGGTCGAGCTTGGCGAAATCGTCGATGCCGATGTAGGCCGGGGCGTCGGCGCTCTTTGCGTCGTCCTTGGCCGGGGCCGAGGCGGCCGGCTTGACCGCTTCGGTCTTGGCGGCGGGGGCGGCGGCAGCGGCCGGCTGCAGGGTGTCCTTGGAGGCGTCGATCATGGCGTCAATCTTCTTCGGGTCGATACGGGTGAACAGCGGGGTGTAGTCGGTGATGCGGTGGCCCAGCAGCGGCTGCGCCAGTTCGGTCCAGTCGTTGACCGGCGCGGCCAGGAAGGCCTCGGCCTGCGCGGCGGTGGCCGGCAGCACCGGCTTCAATGCGGTGACCAGCACGCGGAACAGGTTCAGGCCCTGGCTGCACACGGCCTGCAGCTGCGCGTCGGCGCCTTCCTGCTTGGCGATGACCCACGGCTTGACGTCGTCGATGTAGCGGTTGGCTTCGTCGGCCAGGGTCATGGTCAGGCGGATCGCTGCGGCCGGGTCGTTGCGCTCGTAGGCTTCACGGATCGGCGCCAGGCCGTCGACGAAGCGCTGGTACTGCGCGGCATCAGGCAGCTGCGCGGCCAGCTGGCCGTCGAAGCGCTTGCTGATGAAGCCGGCGCAGCGGCTGGCCAGGTTGACGAACTTGCCGACCAGGTCGGCGTTGACGCGGGCGATGAAGTCACCCAGGTTCAGGTCGAGATCGTCGACGCCTCCGCCGGACTTGGCGGCGTAGTAGTAGCGCAGCGCTTCCGGTTCCAGGCCGGCGTCGAGGAAGGTGCGGGCCATCACGAAGGTGCCGCGCGACTTGCTCATCTTGGCGCCGTCCACGGTCAGGTAGCCGTTGACGTGCAGGCGGGTCGGCGCGCGGTGGCCGGTACCGTGCAGCACCGCCGGCCAGAACAGGCCGTGGAAGTTGACGATGTCCTTGCCGATGAAGTGGTGCAGCTCGGTGGCGGTACCGGCGCGCAGATGCGCTTCGAAGTCCTCGCCGATCCTGCCGCACAGAGTCTGGAAGCTGGACAGGTAGCCGATCGGCGCGTCCAGCCAGACGTAGAAGTACTTGCCCGGCTGGCCGGGAATCTGGAAACCGAAGTACGGTGCATCGCGCGAGATGTCCCACGCGCGCAGGCCACCTTCGGCATTGAGCCACTCACCGAGCTTGGCCTTCACGCCCGGCAGGGCGACGTCGCCGGTCAGCCATTCGCGCAGGAACGCGTCGAAGTGGCCCACCTCGAAGAAGAAGTGCTCCGAATCGCGCATTTCCGGCGTGGCACCGGAGATCACCGAACGCGGTTCCTTCAGGTCGGTCGGCGCATAGGTCGCGCCACAGACTTCGCAGTTGTCGCCGTACTGGTCGGGGCTGCCGCAGTTCGGGCAGATGCCCTTGACGTAGCGGTCGGGCAGGAACATGCCTTTGGCCGGGTCGTAGAACTGCGCCACCGAACGGCGGCTGATGTGACCGGCCGCTTCCAGCTTCAGGTAGAACTGCTCGGTCAGCGCCTTGTTGGCCGCCGAATTGGTCGAGTCGTAGTGGTCGAAGGCCACGCCGAAGGCGGCGAAGTCACGTTCGTGGCTGGCCTGGATGTTGGCGATGAAGGTTTCCGGGGTGACCCCGGCCTTTTCCGCGGCCAGCATGATCGGCGTGCCGTGGGTGTCGTCGGCGCAGACGAACCAGGCCTTGCCGCCGCTCATTCGCCGCGCACGCACCCAGATGTCGGCCTGGATGTAGCCGACCAGGTGGCCCAGGTGCAGCGGGCCGTTGGCGTAGGGCAGGGCGGTGGTGACGAGCGCGGTACGGGTCATGGTCGCGGGGTGAAGCCGAGGGGAACCGCAGAGTATCGCATGCC
>NZ_JAOCEW010000037.1:0-48708 GCF_029841665.1 Stenotrophomonas sp. GD03819 | reverse complement strand
CTGTTCTTCTTCGCCGCCATCGCCGCGGCCAGCTCGGCCTTGAATTCCTCGAAGGTCTGGCCTTTCTCCTGCGCTTCGGCCTGTGCGGCATCGCGCAGTGCATCGGAGTACATCAGGCGCACCGGCGTGCCATTGCGCTCGTGCAGCTCACCGGCCTGCATGATCAGCGCCAGCACCTGCGCAGCGCTCTCGCTGTGGCCCGCGATGCGGCCGTCCATGCCCAGCACCCATTCGCCGTCGCGGCGCACGACACCGGCCAGCAGGGTGCGCTGAGCATCGCGCAGTTCGGCATGCGGTTCCACCGGCGACGCCTGCGCGGCGGCCTTGTTGGCGGCCTGCTTTTCCTGGCGACGGCGCTGGTCGCGGCGGGTCTTGGAACTGGTGGACATGGTGCGGTACCGCTGCGAAGGGGGGCGCAAGGATAGCGCACCCCACCCACAGCGCTGCTTCACGCGTGCTCGATCCAGTCAGGTCAGTCCAGCACCTTGCCATGCCGCCAGTAGCCCATGAAGGTGATCGCGCGGCGGTCCAGCCCGCAATCGCGCACCAGGTGGCGGCGGATCGCCATCACCGCCCCCGCCTCACCCGCCACCCAGGCATACAGCGGACCGGCCACGCGGGTATCGGCCTGCTCCCAGAGGATCTGCGTATCGACGTCGATCTCCTCCAGCGCATCGCCGGCAGCCACGCTCGAGGTCGCTGCCAACCGCGCCTGGACCGCCTGCAGCAACGGCTGTCCGTAGGCGGCCTGCCCGCGCGGCAGCCAGACCAGCTCGGCGCTGGAGGGCGCCTTCAGGTGCACCGCATCACCGGCCTGCGCCACCTCCAGCAGCGCCAGCGTGCGCGGTGGGTCGACCATGGCCGCCAGTTCCTCAAGAATTCCGGCCACCGCCGGCAGCGCGGTTTCATCCGCCACCAGCAGCACCTGGCCGACTCCCGCCGGCGGTTTCCATTCCCAGCCTTCGCTGCTGTCGGCACAGTCGGCATCGGGGGCCAGCAGCACTACGCGGTCGCCCGGTCGCGCGTGGATGGCCCAGCGCGAGGCCGGCCCGGTCTCGCCATGAAGCACGAAATCAACGTCGACCTCGCCCTGCTCGGCGCGCAGGTGGCGGATGGTGTAGGTGCGCATGGGCGGACGCTGGTCGTCCGGCAGCGCCCGGTAGCGCGGATACCAGTCCTCGCCGCTGGGCACCTGCGGCACGTCCTGGCCGGGCAAGGGGAAGAACACCTTGATGCGCTGGTCCGGGCCTTCGGTCTTCATCCGCGCCACGTCGGCACCAGTGAACACCATGCGGTCCAGGGAAGGGGAAAGAACGCGGCGCTCCTTCAGCGCCACCTCGAACAGGCGATAGGTCTGCTGCGCAGCCATGGGGGAACCTCATGCAACGACATCGGATCGGCTGGCTGTCGTGCATCCACGCACCGGCTGGCTGGAGTCCCCAGCCTAGTCCGGTCGTTCCTCGCCGCAAGCGTTACGGGCATCGCGGCCTGCCCTACCCCTGCGCACTGCTCAATGGCCCGTGCAGGCTGCCTGCGCCGCGCGTTCACGCTGGTGTTCCCAGTACCAGAAAACGAATCCGGCGCCGAAGAACGCGGCCTGGCCCAGCGCCAGGTGCAGCGGGCTGGCACTGAGCAGCGGCGACACCACGCCGGCCACCACGGTGCTGATCATCAGCTGCACGAAGGCCTGCAGCGACGAGGCCAGGCCGCGCTGGTGCGGGTACATGTCCAGCACCGCCAAGGCCAGGATCGGGAAGATCAGGGCCATGCCCATGCCGCCCAGGAAGATCGGCAGCACCGCCCACGGCAGCACGAACTGCGGCGACAGCGCCACGTAGCCGACATTCAGCAGCGCCGACAGCGCGCACAGGCTGAAACCGATGGCGACCTGGCGTGTGGGCGTGGTGTGCCCGGCCATGCGCCCGGACAGGAACGAGCCGGTGGTCATGCCGCCGATGGTGGGGATGAACAACCAGGCGAAACCGCCCTCGCCCAGGTGCAGGTGCTGCATCACGAACACCGGTGCCGAGGAGATGTACAGGAAGATGCCGCCGAAACCGATGCTGCCGGCCAGCGCCAGGCGCAGGAAGCGCGGGTTGAAGCCGATGCGCACGTAGTCACGCAGCAGCACGCGCGGCGACAGCGGCACCCGTGCCTCGACCGCATGGGTTTCCGGCAGGAAGCGCGCGGTGGCCGCCAACAGCACCAGCCCGAACACCACCAGGAACCAGAAGATCAGCGGCCAGCCGGCGCCACTGAGCAGGATCCAGCCACCGATGATCGGTGCGATGGCCGGAGCGATGCCGAACAGCATCGACACCTGGCTCATCAGCCGCTGGGCATCGTGGCCGTGGTACAGGTCGCGGATCACCGCGCGGCCGACGATCATGCCGACACCCGCCGACAGGCCCTGCAGCGCGCGGAACGCCAGCAGCGTGGACAGGTCGGTGGACAGCGCGCAGCCGACCGAGGCGCCGACGAACACCACCAGACCGCCGAGGATCACCCGCTTGCGGCCCCAGGCATCGGACAGCGGGCCGTGCGCCAGACTCATCAGGCCATAGAACAGCAGGTACACGCTGATGGTCTGCTGCACCGCCACCTCGTCCACCGCCAGGCGCTGGGCCAGCTGCGGGAACGCCGGGAAGATGGTGTCGATCGAGAACGGGCCGAACATGGCCAGGCCGGCAAGCAGCAGGGCCATGCGGCGGGTGGAAGGGGCAACAGCGGCGGTCATGGAGGAAGCGTCCGGCAGGGCCATGCGGGGCACGCACGGCGGGCGCCGGTCCCGCAACAACGGGGACGGCGCCAGATGAATTCGGGTATCCGCCCATCATAGGTGGGGATTGCGCCTGATGCCATGCAGCACTGCACAAAACGCACGGCCGGGCCATCGGCCATTCAGGCGCGGCGGCACCGACCGGCGGCCGCTGGCCGGGCCCGCAACGGGCTATAATCGGCGGGCAACACGGTGGGAGAAGCGGAACACCGCTGCCGAAGGCGCAACGCCCGTAATCGCTCAGGCCCGATACCACCCGTAACACAACTCTGGAGAGACCGGTTCGATCCGGCGCCGAAGGGGCACGAAGCTGCGGTTTTCCGCGCTTTTAAACTCTCAGGCAAAAGGACAGAGGGGCGCCCCGCAGACCGCCGACCGGCGGCTTGTGCCCGTGCGTGTGCCCTTTCCTGACGGATCCTTCGCCATGTCCCAGAACACCCCTTCCCTGCGTGAGCTCGAGCACCACAACGCGTTCGTCGAGCGCCACATCGGACCCAACGACGCCGAGATCGCGCAGATGCTCGATGTCGTCGGCCACGCGTCGCTGGATGGCATGACCGATGCCATCGTACCGGCCAAGATCAAGTCGCCGGCACCGCTGGCGCTGCCGGAGTCGATGACCGAAGTACAGGCACTGGCGAAGATCCGTGCGATCGCCGACAAGAACACCGTGCTGCGCAGCTTCATCGGCCAGGGCTACTACGGCACCCACACGCCGAACGTGATCCTGCGCAACATCCTGGAAAACCCGGCCTGGTACACCGCCTACACTCCGTACCAGGCGGAAATCTCGCAGGGCCGCATGGAAGCGCTGATCAACTTCCAGACCCTGTGCGCCGACCTGACCGGCATGGAAATCGCCAACGCCTCGCTGCTGGACGAAGCCACCGCCGCTGCTGAAGCGATGACCCTGGCCAAGCGTTCGGCCAAGTCCAAGTCGGACACCTTCTTCGTGCACGACGCCGTGCATCCGCAGACGCTGGAACTGCTGCGTACCCGCGCCGAGCCCATGGGCATCGTGCTGCGCGTCGGCACCCCGGCCGAAGCGCTGGAAGCGGAAGCCTTCGGCCTGCTGCTGCAGTATCCGGATACCTTCGGCCAGGTGGGCGACTACAAGGCGCTGGTCGATGCCGTGCACGCACGCGGCGGCCTGGTGGCCGTGGCCACCGACCTGCTGGCCCTGACCCTGCTGGCCGCCCCGGGCGAATGGGGCGCGGACATCGTGGTCGGCAACAGCCAGCGTTTCGGCGTGCCGTTCGGCTTCGGTGGCCCGCACGCCGCCTTCATGGCCTGCCGTGACGCCTACAAGCGCTCGATGCCGGGCCGCCTGATCGGTGTTTCGGTCGATGCCCAGGGCAACCCGGCCTACCGCCTGACCCTGCAGACCCGCGAGCAGCACATCCGCCGCGAGAAGGCCACCTCCAACATCTGTACCGCGCAGGTGCTGCTGGCGGTGATGGCCTCGATGTACGCCGTTTACCACGGCCCGGAAGGCCTGACCCGCATTGCCCGCCGCACCCATCGCCTGGCCTCGATCCTGGCCGCAGCGCTGCGCAATGCCGGCGTGCAGGTTGGTGGCGATTTCTTCGACACCCTGCATGTCACCGGCGTGCACGCCGATGAGATCCATGCCAAGGCCCGCGCCGCCGGCTACAACCTGCGCGCGATCGACAGCGACTCGGTCGGCATCAGCCTGGACGAGACCACCACCCGCGCCGACATCGTCGCCGTGGCTGCGGTGTTCGGTGCTTCGCTGGACGTCGACGCGCTGGATGCCAGCACCGCCGACGCGCTGCCGGCCGGCCTGCTGCGCCAGTCCGCGTTCCTGACCCATCCGGTGTTCAACACCCACCACAGCGAGCACGAACTGCTGCGCTACCTGCGTTCGCTGGCCGACAAGGACCTGGCGATGGACCGCACGATGATCCCGCTGGGCTCGTGCACCATGAAGCTCAACGCCACCGCCGAGATGATCCCGGTGACCTGGCCGGAGTTCTCGCAGATCCACCCGCTGGTGCCGGCCGACCAGGCGCTGGGCTACAAGGAACTGATCGACACGCTGGAAGCGATGCTGGTCGAATGCACCGGCTACGACGCGGTCAGCCTGCAGCCGAACTCCGGCGCGCAGGGCGAGTACGCCGGCCTGCTGGCGATCCGCGCCTACCACCGTTCGCGCGGCGAAGATCACCGTGACATCTGCCTGATCCCGGATTCGGCACACGGCACCAACCCGGCTTCGGCACAGATGTGCGGCATGAAGGTGGTGGTGACCAAGACCGATGCCAACGGCAACGTCGATGTAGAGGACATCCGCCTCAACGCCGAGAAGTACAGCGACCGCCTGGCCGCGATCATGATGACCTACCCGTCCACGCACGGCGTGTTCGAGGAAGAGGTGGTGGAGATCTGCGAGATCATCCACAAGCACGGCGGCCAGGTGTACACCGACGGTGCCAACATGAACGCCCTGGTCGGCGTGGCCAAGCCGGGCAAGTGGGGTTCGGACGTTTCGCACCTGAACCTGCACAAGACCTTCTGCATCCCGCACGGCGGTGGCGGCCCGGGCGTTGGCCCGTGCGCGGTCAAGGAGCACCTGGCGCCGTTCCTGCCGGGCAAGCTGGGTGACAACGGCCCGGTCGGCATGGTCAGCGCGGCCAGCTTCGGCAGCGCCTCGATCCTGCCGATCAGCTGGATGTACATCGCGATGATGGGCCGCGAAGGCCTGCGCAAGGCCACCCAGGTCGCGCAGCTCAACGCCAACTACATCGCCAAGCGCCTGGCACCGCACTTCAAGACCCTATACACCGGCCGCAACGGCCTGGTGGCGCATGAGTGCATCCTGGACGTGCGCCCGCTGGAGAAGACCAGCGGCATCGGCGCCGAGGACGTGGCCAAGCGCCTGATCGACTTCGGTTTCCACGCACCGACCCTGAGCTTCCCGGTGGCTGGCACGCTGATGGTGGAGCCGACCGAGAGCGAATCGCTGCACGAGCTGGATCGCTTCATCGACGCGATGATCCAGATCCGCGAGGAGATCACCGCGATCGAAGACGGCCGCCTGGACCGCGAAGACAACCCGCTGAAGAACGCGCCGCACACCGCCACCGCGGTGACCGCCAGCGAGTGGACCCACGCCTACCCGCGTGAACTGGCTGCATTCCCGCTGGCCAGCCTGAAGCAGAGCAAGTACTGGCCGCCGGTGGCGCGCGTGGACAACGTGTACGGCGACAAGAACGTGATGTGCGCCTGCATTCCGGTCGATGCCTACAAGGATGATGAAGTCGAGGCTTGATTCCTCGCTGCATCGGTAAAGAGAACGGCCCGCGCAAGCGGGCCGTTTTCATGAGGGTGTGTGGACCAAAGTCCACACCCACAAACATCCGATCACGGGTCCGGCATCTGCCCCAGGCTCAACTGCCACGACACGCCGAAGCGATCCTGCACCCAGCCGTAGCGGTTGCTGAAGTCATAGTCGCCCACCGGCATCAACCAGTGGCCGCCCTCGCCCAGCACACGCGCGGCGCGCTCGAACTGCTCGGCACCGGAACACTCGACGAACAGCGAGATCGACGGGCTGAAGGTGAAGTCGTGCACGTCCAGGCTGTCAAAGCACAGGTAGTGGGTGCCGCCCAGCAGGAAGATGGCCTGGCGGACCTGCCCGGGCACGCCGGCACCGGCGCCCTCGGGGTGGCGCTGCAGGGCCAGCAGGCGGAGATCGGCGAAGGCTTCGGCGTACAGGGCCAGGGCGGCCTCAGCCTGGCCGGTGAACATCAGGAAAGGACGGCTGCGCAGCATGCGGTACTCCCGGTCGACGGGCCGCTGGCGGCCCACGCGATCAGGATGGCACGGCGGATGTATGCCTGCTGTAGAGCCGAGCCCATGCTCGGCTGGCGGCCGCGCGAACAGCAGCCGACCGTGGGTCGGCTCTACAGAATCACGCCTCGCGCATGCGCCGCGCGATGGCGCTGCCAGCGGCGATCGTGGCGGTCAGCGCCACCATCGACAGGAACTGCAGGCGGGTGTGCGCCTCGCTCAGCAGCAGGCCGAAGATCAGCGCCAGGATCGCCAGCGCGCAGCAGGTCAGCCACGGGAAACCGGCCATGCGGAACGGCAGGCGAGTGCCCAGGCGATCGGCGCGGCGGCGCAGCACCAGCTGCGAGACCAGCGACAGCGTCCACACCAGCAGGCAGGTGGAACCGACGATGTTCAGCAGTACCGGCAGCACCCGGTCCGGAAACAGCAGTTCCATTACCGTGGCGGCGAAGCCGAACAGCACGCTGGCCAGCACGGCGATCACCGGCACCTGGCGCGGATCGGTCCAGCCCAGCACGGCCGGCGCTTCACGGCGCTGCGCCAGCGAGTACATCATGCGCGAGGCGCCGTAGAGGTTGGCATTGAGCGCCGACAGCAGCGCGATCACCGCGATCAGGGTGATGGCAGTGCCGGCACCCGGAATACGGGCGATATCCAGCACGGCGGCGAACGGCGACTTCAGCGCCTCGCTGGTCCACGGCACCACAGCGATGATCACGCTCAGCGAGCCGATGTAGAACACCAGGATGCGCCACGCCACGGTGCGGATGGCACGGGCGATGCTGCGCTCCGGATCTTCGGTCTCCGCCGCCGCAACGGCCACGATCTCGGTACCACCGAAGGCGAAGACCACCACCAGCAGCGCGGCACCGATACCGGCCAGACCCTTGGGTGCGAAGCCGCCATGTTCGGTGAAGTTGCTCAAGCCCGGCGAGGTCACCTGCGGCAGCCAGCCCATCAGCAGCGCCACGCCGATGGCGATGAACGCCAGGATCGCCGCGACCTTGAGGATGGCGAACCAGAACTCAAACTCGCCGAAGTTCTTCACCCCGAGCAGGTTGATCGCGGTGAAGAACAGCATGAAGGCCAGCGCTGCCATCGGTACCGGCACCGCAGGCCAGACCGTGGCCAGCAACCCGGCCGCGCCCACCGCCTCGGCGGCGATCACGATCACCAGCTGCACCCACCACAACCAGCCGACCGTGGCACCGGCGGTGGCGCCCATGGCGTCGGCCGCATACACCGAAAACGCGCCGCTGGTCGGTTTGGCCGCCGCCATCTCGCCCAGTGCGTTCATCACGATGATCACCAGCGCGCCTGCGACCAGATACGACACCAGCACTGCCGGACCGGCCACCTGCACGCCCACGCCCGAACCGAGGAACAGGCCGGCGCCGATGGCGCTGCCCAGGCCCATCATGATCAGCTGGCGGGGCTTGAGCGAATGCCCGAGGCGGGACGGCGAAGCGGTCGGAATCGAGTTGGGCATCGGCGGGGCTGGCGGCGGGCTACAGGGGCGACACCTTACCCTGTCCCATGCCTGCGGGGATAGGCACAGCGCAGCAGGCGGCTCAGGCCAGCGCTGGCTCGCCGACACTGCCGCCGATGCGGGCGCGGTAGGCGCGCGGCGAGAAACCGGTTTCAGCCTTGAACTTGCGGGTAAAGGCGCTCTGGTCGCTGAAACCGCAGGCCTGGCCGATGCAGGCGATGCTGTCGTCGCCGTGCAGCAGGTGCATGGCCATCTGGATGCGCAGCCGGGTCAGCACCTGCTGAGGGGTCATCTGGAACACCTTGCGGAAACTGCGCTCCAGCTTGGACAGCGAAAAGCCGGTGATGTCCAGCAGGGTCTGCATGCGCACGTTCTCGGCGTAGTGCGCATTGAGGTGGGCCAGGGCCAGCCGTAGCTGCTCGTACTGGGTACCGAGGCTGTCCTTCTGGCCGAGGTCGCGGGAAATGCCGATCAGGCCCTCGATGGCCCCATCGACCACCAGCGGGCGCTTGCAGGTCAGGCACCAGCCCGGTTCGCGGTTGGCGAACAGGTGCAGCTCCATCAGGTTCTCGATCACCTCGCCGGACAGCACGCGGGCGTCCTGGTCGACGTAGTCCGCACTGAGCCCGGTCGGGTAGATCTCGGCCGCGGTACGCCCGATCACGTCCTTGCGCGCGCGCAGGCCCAGCCGCCGCAGCATGGTCTGGTTGACGTGGGTGTAACGCCCCTGAAGGTCCTTGATGAAAAACAGCACATCCGGGATGGCGTCGAACAGGGCTTCGATGTCGGCGGGCTCGACTCGCATGGAGCAAGCATACCCGAGCCTGCTTTTGCCTGTACGTTCACCTCTGCCGGACCTCGGTTTAACGGGGCTGGTTCCAGTGTCGTGGTTCCTTCTGATGATCCGGAGCCAACGTCAATGGCCGCCAGCAAGCCGACCGGCAAGCGCGCAACCGCCCCTGCCGAAAACCACCGCCGGGGCGACGGCGATGAACTGCACCAGCAGGCCGGGGGCACCCATCCGGTGATGACCACCGATCAGGGCATCCCGGTGGCGGACAATCAGAACTCCCTGCGGCAGGGGCCCCGAGGGCCCACGCTGCTGGAGGACTTCATCCTGCGCGAGAAGATCACCCACTTCGATCACGAACGCATTCCCGAGCGCATCGTGCACGCACGTGGCAGCGCAGCACACGGCTACTTCGAGCTGACCCGGTCACTGGCCGCCCATACCCGCGCGCGCATCCTGACCGAGGTAGGCGTCAAGACGCCCGTGTTCACCCGTTTCTCGACGGTAGCCGGCGGCGCGGGCTCGGTGGATACCCCCCGCGACGTGCGCGGCTTCGCGGTCAAGTTCTATACCAAGGAGGGCAACTGGGATCTGGTTGGCAACAACATTCCGGTGTTCTTCATCCAGGACGCCATGAAATTCCCGGACCTGGTGCACGCAGTGAAGATGGAACCGGACCGTGCGTTTCCGCAGGCCGCCACGGCCCACGACACCTTCTGGGATTTCATCTCGCTCATGCCCGAGTCGATGCACATGATCATGTGGGCGATGAGCGACCGCGCCATACCGCGTTCGCTGCGGATGATCGAAGGCTTCGGTGTGCACAGCTTCCGCCTGCTGAACGAGGCGGGAGAGTCGACCTTCGTCAAGTTCCACTGGCGGCCCAAGCTGGGTATCCAGTCCACGGTCTGGGACGAAGCGTTGAAACTGCAGTCGGCCGACAATGACTTCCATCGCCGCGACCTGTTCGAGGCCATCCAGCGCGGCGACTTTCCCGAATGGGAACTGGGAGTGCAGCTGTTTACTGAAGAAGAGGCCGACGCATTCCCGTTCGATCATCTGGACCCGACCAAGATCATTCCCGAATCGCTGGTGCCGTTGCAGGTCATCGGGCGCATGGTGCTGGACCGCTGGCCGGACAACTTCTTCGCCGAGACCGAACAGGTGGCGTTCTGCCCGGCCAACGTGCCGCCGGGCATCGACTTCAGCAACGATCCACTGCTGCAGGGCCGCCTGTTCTCCTACCTGGACACCCAGCTGCTGCGGCTTGGCGGCCCGAACTTCCACCAGATCCCGGTGAATGCCCCGAAGTGCCCGTTCGCCAATCACCAGCGCGACGGCCACATGCAGATGCAGGTGCCCAAGGGCCGCGTCGCCTATGATCCCAGCTCGCTGCAGGAGGACTCGCCGCGCGAGACGCCCGCAGGTTTCCGCAGCCATTCCAGCGCCGACGATGGACGCAAGGGCCGCACCCGCGCGGAGAGCTTCGCCGACCATTACAGCCAAGCCCGCATGTTCTTCCGGAGCCTGGAAAAGCCGGAGCAGGCGCACCTGGCATCGGCGCTGGTGTTCGAGTTGTCCAAGGTGGAAACGCTGAAGGTGCGGGAGCGTACCGTCAGCCACCTGCGCAACATCGACGAATCACTGGCGCAGCGCGTAGCTGATGGGCTCTCGTTGCCTGCACTGCCCGACCCCGCGCCGACCGCCACGCCGGTGCAGGACATGCCTGCCGCTTCCGAGGTGCGCGTGATCGGGCGCAACAAGCCCACCCTGCAAGGGCGCAGCATCGGCATCCTGTTTGATGAGGGCTCCGACGCGCGCGTGATGGCCAGCCTGAGCAAAGCGGCCCGGAAGGCGGGTGCAGACGTGAAGCTGGTCGCGCCCAAAGTAGGCGGCGCCACGCTGAGCGATGGGGCGATGCAGACGGCGGATGGGCAACTGGCGGGCACGCCATCGGCTGTGTTCGATGCGGTGGCCGTGGTGCTCAGCCCGGAAGCCGCGAAGGCCTTGTCGAAAGAGAGTGCAGCCGTCGAATTCGTCAGCCAGGCGTGGGCGCACCTGAAGGCCATCGCCAGCGACGCAGGCGGCCAGACGCTGCTGAAGGCGGCGCGGGTCGGCAACGATGCCGGCATCGTCGAAGCGGAAGACGCCAAGGCCTTCCTGGCGGCGGCCGCCACCCGCCAATGGGCGCGTGAACCGAAGCTGCGCCTGCTGGCCTGACTACTACGACAGGAGATCCGTCATGCCCCGTGGTGACAAATCCGCATATACCGAGAAACAGAAGCGCCAGGCCGAGCACATCGAGGAAAGCGAACGTGATCGCGGCGCGAGTGAAGGCACCGCCGAGCGCATTGCCTGGGCCACCGTGAACAAGCAGGACGGTGGAGGCAAACGTAGCGGCAGTGCCCGCAAGGGCGCGAAGAAGGCGACCAGCAAGAAGGCTGCCAAGAAGGCGCCTGCCAGGAAGTCGGCCACAAAGAAGGCCACGACCAAGGCGACGGCAGCGAAGAAGGCACCTGCGAAGAAGGCGGTGGCAAAGAAGGCACCCGCTCGCAAGACCGCCACAAAGAAGGCCACCAAGAAGGCCGCAAAGAAGACGGCGAAGAAGGCTGCGGCCAGGAAGACGGGTACGGCCGCCTCGCGGAGCGCCGCCGCAAAGAAGGCAGCCAAGACGCGGGCCGCGAAGAAGACCGTGCGCAAGGCGGCGGCGAAGAAAGCTGCGCGTACGCGTACGCGTGCGCGCGCCTGAAGCGTCGGTCAGGGGGGGAGCGCCCTCATCCATGCGACAACTTCGGCTGCGTCAGCACGGCCTTCAGCAGTAGACGGGCTCCTTCCAGCGAAATACGGCCGCTCAAGGCGGCCGTATTCCTGTCGCTGCACTGCCCGCTCAGGCTGCGCGACGGGGCACAGCAGAGACCGCCGCGCCTTCTACCTTGAATACCGCCACCGACGTGGTCAGTGCATGCGCCTGTTCTTCCAGCGCGCGGCTCGCGGCAGTGGCTTCTTCCACAAGCGCGGCGTTCTGCTGGGTCACCTGGTCCATCTGCACCACCACCTGGTTGACCTGCTCGATGCCGGCGGCCTGTTCCTTGCTGGCCGCTGCGATGTCGCTCATCAGCTGGGTGGTGCGCGAGCTGGCCTGGGCCACGCGCGCGATCGCGGCTTCCGATTCAACGGTCACCGCCAGGCCACTCTTCACCTTGGCAGCGGCGTCTTCGATCAGCTCCTTGATCTCCTTGGCGGCGACACCGGCACGCTGCGCGAGCGTGCGCACTTCGCTGGCGACCACGGCAAAACCACGGCCCTGCTCGCCTGCGCGCGCAGCTTCCACTGCAGCATTCAACGCCAGGATGTTGGTCTGGAACGCGATGCCGTCGATCACCGTGGAGATCTCCGAGATGCGAGCCGACGACTGATCGATCTCGCCCATGACCGATGCCATCTGTGCCATCGCCTGCTCGGTCTCGCGCACCGCGGCACCGGCGGCATGCGCTTCGCTGTCGGCCTGACGTGCCAGCTCGGCGTTCTGGCGTACGGTGGAAGTCAGTTCCTCCATCGATGCGGCCGCTTCTTCCAGATTGGCGGCCTGCTGCTCGGTGCGGCGCGACAGGTCGTTGTTGCCGGCGGCCAGTTCCTGCGCCGCGTTGTTGATGCTGTCGGCAGCCACCTGGATGCCCCGCACGATGCCAGTCAGCTGCGCAGTGGTGGTGTTGGCGTCGTCGCGCATGCGGGCGAACACACCGTCGTACTCGCCATCCATGCGTGCGGTCAGGTCGCCGTGCGAGATCGCGCGCAGCACGTCGGAGACATCGGCAATGCTGGACTGCGAACTGGCCATCATGCCGTTGAGGTGCTCGACCATCGCCTTGAACTGGAACTGGAACGCAGTGGCATCGCCACGCATGCTGAAATCACCGGCACGCGCGGCGCGGGCCAGTTCATCGATCTGCGCGTTGATCGCCATCAGGCTCTGCTTCACCGCGGCCAGGGTGCGGGTCAGCGTGCCCTTCTCGCCCGGGTAGTCCGGCAGGTCGCGGCTGAGGTCACCGATGGCGTAACGCTGCATCACTTCAGCCATCAGCAGTTCCACCTGCACGTGCGATTCGACCAGGCTGTTGGTCGCCTGCACCATGCGGCCGAAATCGCCAGGGAACGCACTGGCGTCCATGCGATAGCGGATCGCGCCCGCCTCATGCTGTTCGGCCATCTGCAGCTGCGCGCCGATCGCCGCCTGCACGCTCTGCCGCACGCTGGCCATCGCCTCACCCAGCTGGGTCAGTTCGTCACGGCCGCCAAGACGGAATTCCTGTTCCAGCTGGCCCTTGGACAGGCGTTCGGCCAGGTTCACCGCGCGGGCCAGTGGGCCGGTCAGGCTGCGGCCGATCATCACCGAGGCACCGATGCCGACCAGCAGTGCGACGCCGCCCAGCACCAGCAGCTGCAGCAGGCTGCGCTCGCCCAGCCTGATCGCCTCGGCGGCTGCATCGCGGCTTTCCTTCTCTTCGAAGTCCACGCCGTCGGACAGTGCCTTGTTCCAGCCATTGGCCGCTTCCTGCACCGGGCCCAGGGTCAGCGCCACGGCGCCCGGGTAGTCGCCCTGCTCCATCAGTTCGCTGGTCTGCTTGTTGAGCGGGCGCGCGATGGCGCGCTTGGCCGCGATGGTTTCCGCGATGGCCTTGCCCTCCGCATCACCCGGCAGTGCCTGATAGGCGGTCCAGCTGGCCTCATAGCGCTTGACCAGATCGGCGATGCGCTGCTCGTCGCTGTCGCGCGCTTCGCCCTGGCGGATCAGCATTTCACGGCGCACCACCATCATCTGGTTGTTGGCATCGAGCATCTGCGACAGCAGGCGCACCTTGGCCACGCTGACGTCGACCACCTGCTGCATCGCGCGCTTCTGCACGACACTGGCGGTGGCGCCGGTGGCCACCACGGCGGCGACCAGCAGCAGCAACAGGCCAAAGCCCAGCCCAAGACGCCAGGCAACCCTGACATTCCTCAAGTAGTTCATCGGTACATCCAAAACGGGGGGATGCGCCCCTATCGGCCGTGCCACCGGCAATCTTGATCGGCAACACGCACGCGCGTCGGCAGCCGTTCACCTTGGTGAGGCCACGCGCCGCGCTTCTGCGGCAAGGTCCAACCGCCCGCCGGGACCGCACTGCTCATGCCAGCATCAGGTTGCTTTCACGGGGGCTGCGCAGCCTCTCCGGGCAGGGTGGAGCTGCCATCTGCCGGAGATCTCCATGCCCGTATGTCGCCCCGCCCTGCTCGCCCTGTCCTTGCTGATGTCCCCCGCCTTCGCGCAGGTGCCGCCGCCGGTCCAGCTGCCGGAGCCCATTGCCGAGAAGACCGGACCCGATACCGCGGCGCGATCGCCACTGCACGCCCAGGTGCTTCTGGATCGCGCCAATTTCTCCCCGGGCGAGATCGACGGTGAGGTCGGCAGCAATCAGCGCCGGGCCGTGGCAGGCTTCCAGGCGGCCCACGGCCTGACAGTGAGCGGAGAGCTGGACGATGCCACCTGGAAAGCACTGCAGGCCGATGCGACCACGCCGCTTGCCAGTTACACGTTGACCGCCGAGGACGTGGCCGGGCCGTTCATCGCCGTTCCGAAGACGCCCGCCGCGCAGGCAAAGCTGAAGGCATTGGGCTACAGCAGCGTCGAGGAATCACTGGGAGAGCGTTTCCATGCGTCGCCGGCATTGCTGAAGGCGCTCAACCCCGGCGTCGATCTGGCCAAGGCCGGCAATCGCATCCAGGTGCCCAACATCGCACCGGCTGCATTGCCGAAGGCGGCGAAGATCGTGGTCGACAAGTCCGATTCCACGCTGCAGCTGCTGGATGTGCAGGGCAAGGTGATCGCGCAGGTGCCGGTCTCTTCCGGCAGCCAGCATGATCCGCTGCCGATCGGTGAATGGAAGATTCTCGGCGTATATCGCGACCCGCCGTTCCACTACAACCCCAAGCTGTTCTGGGATGCGCGCAAAGGCGAGAAGAAAGCCACGCTGCCGCCAGGCCCGAACAATCCGGTCGGCCGGGTCTGGATCGACCTGTCCAAGCCCCACTATGGCCTCCACGGAACGCCGGTACCGGGCCATGTCGGCAAGACCGAATCGCATGGCTGCGTACGCATGACCAACTGGGATGCGCTGCGCGTGGCCGATGCGGTGGATACCTCCGTCCCCGTGGTGATGCAGGAGTGAGCCGATGCGTTTTTCGCAGCTGATCGTGCTGGGCGTGCTGCTGGGTGTGGGACTGGGCTGGTGGCTGCGCCGCGATGCTGGCGAATTCGTGGCCGCGTCCACTCCTGCAGCGCAGCCCAGCGTGGCCACAACGCCGTCGATGCAAGCTGCCGCGCCGCGCGCGACGGCACCGACTGGCATCGACGCAGCCTCGGGCACCCTGCTGCTGCCGGTGCAGGGGGTACTGCCCTCTCAACTGCGCGACACCTTCACCGATGCACGCAGCGAGGGCCGCGTGCACGATGCGATCGACATCATGGCCGATGCCGGTACGCCGGTGCTGGCGGTGGCCGACGGCACGGTGGAGAAGCTGTTCGACAGCAAGCGCGGTGGGCTGACCATCTACCAGTTCGAGCCCAGCGGACGCTGGTGCTACTACTACGCGCACCTGCAGCGCTATGCCGATGGCCTGAGCGAAAAGCAGGTGATCAAACGCGGGGATGTGATTGGTTATGTGGGCAGCACTGGTAATGCCAGCGCGGAGGCCCCGCACCTGCATTTCGAAGTACACGTACTGGGGCCGGAGAAGCAGTGGTGGAAGGGGGAATCGATCAATCCGTATCCGCTGCTGAAATCGGCTGCTTCGACGCCCGGCGCTGCCAGCGCCGCAAGGTGAACGTGAACACCGCCAACGCACCCCCGGGAATCAGCAGGAACAGTGCCGCCACCTTCCAGAAAAAGAACGGCCACAGCCAGACGTAATCCAGGTCGGTCAGCTTCAGCAGGTCCAGCGGGGGCTGCAGTTCGATCACGGCCGCCCTGCCCGCCAGCGCCGGGTCCACCTCCAGTACGGTTACCCGCAGCCATGAGCGCCCGCGTGGCAATGCATCACCGCGGCCATATCCAAAGCAGGACGCCATGAGCCCGCTGGACTCAACCGATGCCAGCCTGCGGTTGATACCCTGCCCGGCCACTCCCGAACGCTCTCCTGCGCGGAAGTCCCCATGACCGGTGAGAGTGTCGATGCGCAGCAGCACTTCAGGGTCAGCCTCAGTACCGTCTGCGGCATACCGCAGTCGCAGCCGCAGTTGGTCATCAATGAAGCGGTAGACCGTCACCTCGGCCGTCGCGCCGGGGCTGAGCAGCAGCGGCAGGGTCTGGGTACGCGAGGCCAGATGGTTGGCGATGGCGCCGAGCGCCAGAACCGCGCAGGCGATGACCCACAGGCTCCACAACACCAACAGGGTGACCCGCACCACGGTCTCGCCTTTCACGCTGACATCCTGGTCATCGCTTCGCTTCCTCGCCGGCACTGGCAACACAGTAACGAAAAAGCCCCGCGTTCGCGGGGCTTCTTCCTTCTGCGACGCCAGGCATGGCCCAGCGCTACCAGTCACGCACTCAGGCGAACGGATCCTGCAGGACCATGGTGTGGTCGCGGTCCGGGCCGGTGGAGACGATGCTGATCGGGCAACCCGCCAGCTCTTCCAGCGAACGCAGGTAGGCACGTGCGGCCGGCGGCAGGTCGTCCCAGTGGGTGATGCCGTGGGTGTTCTCGCTCCAGCCCGGGAACTCCAGGTACACCGGGGTGCAGTCTTCCCAGCCCTGTGCGTCCAGCGGGGCGTACTCGGTGCGCTTGCCGTTGTATTCGTAGGCGATGCAGACCTTCAGCTTTTCCATGCCATCGAGCACGTCCAGCTTGGTGATGCACAGGCCGCTGATGCCGTTGATGGCCACGGCACGCTTCAGCGCGACGATGTCCATCCAGCCGCAGCGACGCGGGCGACCGGTCGAGGCACCGTACTCGGCACCGCGGTCACGGATGCCCTGGCCGACTTCGTCGTCCAGTTCGGTCGGGAACGGGCCGCCGCCGACGCGGGTGGCGTAGGCCTTGGCGATACCCAGCACGTAGTCGATCGAATCGGCGCCGACGCCAGAACCGGCCAGCGCACCACCGACGGTGGTGTTGGAGCTGGTGACGTACGGGTAGGTGCCGTGGTCGATGTCCAGCAGCGCACCCTGCGCGCCTTCGAACAGCACGCGCTTACCCTGCTTGCGCAGGTCGTGCAGGATCCCGGCCACGTCGGACTTCATCGGCTGCACGTACTCGCCGAAGGCCAGCGCTTCGTCGAAGGTCTTCTGGAAATCGACCGCATCGGTGTTCAGATACTTGGTCAGCACGAAGTTGTGGTAATCCAGCGCAGTGCGCAGGAGTTCTTCCAGCTGCTTCGGGTAGTGCAGGTCGGCGATGCGGATGCCGCGACGCGCCACCTTGTCTTCGTAGGCCGGGCCGATGCCACGGCCGGTGGTACCGATCGCCTTGCCACCGGCAGCGCGCTCGCGCGCCTGGTCCAGGGCGATGTGGTACGGCATGATCAGCGGCGCGGCCGGGGAGATCTTCAGGCGCGAACGCACTTCCACGCCGGAGGATTCCAGCTCGGCGATTTCCTTCTGCAACGCGGCCGGCGAGATCACCACGCCGTTGCCGATCAGGCACAGCGCGTCGTCACGCAGGATGCCCGACGGGATCAGGTGCAGGACGGTCTTCTTGCCGTTGATGACCAGGGTGTGGCCGGCATTGTGGCCGCCCTGGAAGCGCACGACGGCGCCGATTTCCTCAGTGAGCAGATCGACGATCTTGCCCTTGCCTTCATCGCCCCACTGGGCACCAAGCACTACGACAGACTGACCCATGACGGGCTCCTCATATGTTGCGGCCATCGGGGCCGCGGACGGGTAAACCGTGGCGGGGCTGGCCAGCACCTGGAGGGCGGCTCCAAACGGGGAGCAGCCGGCGATGGAAGGCCCAGACACGGAAAAAGCCGAACGGGGAGGCCCGTCCGGCTTTTGTGCATTATCCGGGTTTCCGGGGTCGGGTGCCACCTTTCCGACGGACGGCTTCACCGGCCGGTCAGCCGCCCCGCCCGGTCGTGCCGGCCGCTGGCCGGCAATGCCAGCCAAGGTTGGCCTCTACCAGAGCAGGGCCACGCATGTGAACGCAGGCGGCCGTGCCGGGCCTTCAGTGCCGCACCCACCACAGCAGGCTCAGCCCGGCCAGCAGCACCAGCCCGCCGAAGCTGCGCAGGGCCGGGCTGGGCAGGTCCAGCAGGCGCTCGGCCATGCGCTTCCAGGCGAACGGGGCGACGAACAGGAACAGGCCTTCCAGCACCGCGACCAGGCAGACGGCGGCGAACAGATCTTTCATGGGGGACTCCGGAAAAAGCACGGGGCCCGGCGTCTGGCCGGGCCCCGTGGGGTAGTGCCCTGCGACCTCAGCGGTCGTTCTTCAGGTACTGCAGGAACGGGTCGTTCTTGTCCAGCACGATCACGCCGTTGCCGTCGGTCATGGAGCCACGGTAGGCCTCCAGGCTGCGGTAGAACGCGTAGAACGAGGGATCGGCCGAGCCGGCCTTGCCGTAGATACGGGCGGCATCGGCATCGCCTTCACCACGCAGGCGCTGGGCATCACGCTCGGCCTCGGCGATCAGCACGGTGCTGTCACGGTCGGCCTGGGCACGGATGGTCAGCGACTGCTCCTCGCCCTCGGCGCGCAGCTTGGCGGCTTCCTGCTTGCGCTGGGCGCGCATGCGCTCGTACACGTCATTGATCACCTGGCTGTCGGTGGGCAGGTCCACCTGCTTGATGCGCAGGTCGATCATCTGCATGCCGAGGCCGGCCACGGCTTCGTTGATTCCCTTCAGCTGCTCGGCGATCAGCTCGCTGCGGTCGCCGGAGACCAGCTGCTGCAGGGTGCGCGAGTTGATCTGGTTGCGCAGCGAGTCGGTGATGATCGGTGCCAGGCGGGCATTGGCGATCCGCGGATCGCCGCCGGTGGCACGGAAGTAGTCCCCCACGTTGGAGATGTAGCCGATGGCGAAGAAGTCGACGCTGACGTCCTTCTGCTCGGCGGTGAAGTAACGCGCCGGCGCGGTGTCGAGCACCTGGAAGCGGCGGTCGAAGACCTTCACCGTTTCCACCACCGGCACCTTGAAGTGCAGGCCCGGCTTGATGTCCGAACGCACCACCTTGCCCAGGTTCAGGACCATGGCGGTCTGGTCCTCACGGACCACGTACACCGAGCCGAGCAGGCCCAGCACCACCGCCACGATCACGGCGATCCAGATAGGACTCTTCATCGGCTGCCCTCCTCACGGCCGCTCGGTCGCCCGGTCGGGCGGCCCACCGGCCGGCCCGGATCACGGGAAGCTTCCGCCGCTGCACCCGGCAGCGACGGCATCACCACCTCCGGGTTCGTCACTCCCGGCGGAGCCGGGGTGGTGGGACGGGTATCGCCGGTCATCGGCACGTAGATCAGCTGGCGGCCATCACCACCGATCACCTTGCGGTTCTCGCTCAGCACCTGCTGCACGGTCTCCAGCCACAGGCGCTTGCGGGTCACTTCCGGGGCGTCCTTGTACTGGGCCTGCAACAGGCTGAAGCGCTGCGCGTCACCCTCGGCCTTGGACACCACGGCCTGCTTGTAGCCTTCGGCAGTGGTACGGGCGCGCGAGGCCTGGCCTCGGGCTTCCGGCACGACCTTGGCGGCGTAGGCCTGGGCTTCGTTGATCAGGCGTTCCTTGACCTGCTGGGCGCCATTGACCTCGTCGAAGGCCGGCTTGACCTCTTCTGGCGGACGGGCGTCCTGCAGGGTCAGGCCGGTCACGGTCAGGCCGGTCTTGAACGCCTTCAGCAGCGCCTGCAGGCGCTCTTCGGCAGCCACGGCCAGCGGGCCACGGTTGTTCAGCACGGCGTTGAGATCAGCGCGGCCCACTTCTTCGCGCACCGCGCTCTGCGCCGACTGCTCCAGCACCTGGTTGGCATCGACCGTGCCGAACAGGTACTGCTGCGGGTCGTCGATGCGGTACTGGACATTCAGCGAGACGTTGACGATGTTCTCGTCGCGGGTCAGCACCGGCACCTGGATCGAGAAGGTCTTGATCTCGGTGGCATTGACCTTGGTGACCGATTCGATCGGCCACGGCAGCTTGAAGTTCGGGCCGGGCTGCAGGATGCGCGAGAACTGGCCGAAGCGCAGCACCACGCCACGCTGCTGTTCGCCGATCAGCTGGAAGCTGGAGAACAGCACCAGCAACACCACGGCTGCCACCACCCAACGCACGATGCCACCGTCGAACAGGTCCTTCAGCGGCCCGGGCAGTCCGCCCCAGCCACCACCATTGCCACCGCCGCGCGACCCGAAGGGCCCGCGTCGATTGTCCTCGGGGCCTTGTCCGCCCTTGTTGCCGCCGGGTGTATTCCAGGCCATGCACGCTCCATCAAGATTTGGGCTGCGGCGCGGGCCCTTCCCGCACCGCCAGCCGTGAAACCATCACCGATCATACAAGATGGGGCGGATCGGCAGGATCGAAAGGGGGGCAACGGGGTAAGGTGGCGTTTTCCTCGAAGTCAGGCAACGCCGATGGCCCCCACCACCCCGTTCACCGCCTTCCGCATCGAAAACGACGACGCCGGCTACCGCAGCGGCCTTGCCCAGCTCCGGATCGACGACCTCAACCCCGGACAGGTGCTGATCCGCGCCCACTGGTCCTCGGTCAACTACAAGGATGCCCTTGCCGGTACCGGCAAGGGGAAAATCCTGCGCCGCTTCCCGCTCGTGGGCGGCATCGACGTGGCCGGTACCGTGGTCGCCAGCTCCGACCCGGACTGGCGTGAAGGCGATGCGGTGCTGGCCACCGGCTGCGGCCTCAGCGAGACCCGTGATGGCGGCTACAGCCAGTACGTGCGGCTGGAATCGCGCGCGGTGATCGCCCAGCCGGCCGGGCTGACCCCGCGCGAGGCGATGGTGCTGGGCACCGCCGGCTTCACTGCGGCGCTGGCCCTGCTGCGCATGCAGGACAACCGGCAGACCCCGGAACTCGGCCCGCTGGCAGTCACCGGTGCCAGCGGCGGCGTCGGTGCGCTGGCGCTGTCGATCTTCAGCCGTGCCGGCTACAGCGTGCACGCGGTCAGCGGCAAGCAGGACCAGGCCGATTTCCTGCGCAGCATCGGCGCCACCGAGGTACTGCCACGCAACGCGCTGGCCGATACCGGCCCGCTGCAGTCGGCGCGCTTCGGCGGTGGCCTCGACAATGCCGGAGGCGACATGCTGGCCAGCCTGCTGGCGCAGACCGTGCCCTACGGCAGCGTGGTCAGCGCCGGTCTGGCCGCCAGCCCGACGCTGGACATGACCGTGATGCCGTTCATCCTGCGCGGTGTCTCGCTGCTGGGGGTGTCCTCGGCCAATGCGCCGCGCGGGCTGCGCGAAGAGGTGTGGTCGCGACTGGGCAGTGACTGGAAGCCGCAGCACCTGGACCGCATCTGCACTGCCGAAGTCGGCCTGGATGGCCTGCCCGCCGTGTTCCAGCGGATGCTGGCCGGCGGCTCGCTGGGGCGCACGGTGGTGCGGATCGACTGAACGTCGCAGGCAGGCGACGGACGGCAGACGCGCCCCTCCCGCCGGTAATGTGCCCGCACTACACTGCGGGCATTACATGGGGAACAACATGGCACGCATTCTGATCGTCGACGACTCACCGTCGCAGCTGTTGGGGATACAGCGCATCGTCGAGAAGCTCGGGCACCAGATCCTGACCGCCACCGATGGCGCCGCCGGGGTCGAAACCGCCAAGGCCGAGCTGCCCGACCTGGTCCTGATGGACGTGGTGATGCCCAACCTCAATGGCTTCCAGGCCACCCGCACCCTCGCCCGCGACGAGGCGACCCGGCACATTCCGGTGATCCTGGTGACCACCAAGGACCAGGACACCGACCGCATGTGGGGCATGCGCCAGGGCGCCAAGGCCTACATCACCAAGCCGTTCTCGGAAGATGAACTGTCCGAGGTGCTGGAACGGGTGTTCGCCGGGCAGGGCTGAAACATTCCGGTGGGTGCCAACCTTGGTTGGCACGCCTTGAACGGCCGAAAGGCGTGTGGACCGAGGTCCACACCCACCAGAATCGATCTCAGATCGTTTCGCCAAACGCCTTGGCCAGGTTCCGATAGGCCTTCTTCTGCGCCTCGTCGGTCGCAGCCGGGGCCACGATCTCGATTTCGACGATCTGGTCGCCGTCCGGGCTGCCGGGAAGGCCACGGCCACGCAGGCGCAGCTTGCGCCCGGCATCGGAATCGGCCGGAATCTTCAGCTCCACCGCACCGCCCAGGGTCGGCACGCTGATGCTGGTCCCCAACGCGGCCTGCCACGGTGTGACCGGCAGCGTATAGAGGATGTTGCGGCCATCGACCTCGAACTGCGGGTGCGCGGCGTATTCCACTTCCAGCAGCAGGTTGCCGCCATGGTTGCCCTGCCCTGCCAGGCGGATCACCTGGCCCGGGCGGATGCCCTTGGGCACGCGCACGTCCAGCTGCTTGCCGTTGACGGTGATGCGCAGGCTGTCACCGTTGTAGGCCGCCTCCAGCGGTACCGACAGCTTGGCGCGGGTATCGCGATTGGGCGCATGGCCCTGGCTGCTGAAGCCCGGCCCCGGACCAGCGCCGCCACCGCCACGCTGGCGCGCGAACAGGCTTTCGAAGAAGTCGCTGAAGCCGCCGTTGGGGCCGCCGCCGCCGAACACTTCCTCGAAATTGAACCCCCCGGCGCCGCCGTAGTTCGGCGGCACGTTGAACTCCTCGCCCGGGCGATAGCCCTGCGCGCGCAGCTGGTCGTAGGCCGCGCGCTTCTCCGGGTCGCGCAGCGCCTCATAGGCCTCGTTGACCGCCTTGAACTTGTCTTCGGCCCCGGCCTCCTTGCTGACGTCCGGGTGGTACTTGCGTGCCAGCCGGCGGTAGGCGGTCTTGATCTCCGCCTCGCCCGCGCTCGGTTCCACCCCCAGGGTGGCGTAGTAATCCTTGAATTCCATCCAGCTACCTCGATTCGCTTCGGCCGCGCCGGTGGCGCCGCCCCGGGTTCATTCTACGCGCCGGCGATGCTACGCCGGGCCTCGTGCGGCGCCGGTGAGGCCGACTGATCCTGCGCAATGCGGCTGCCATCCCCATGCCCCACGCTGTGGCTGGAAGCCCCTGCCGCAAAGCCCGAAGATGGGGCCTGCACGCAGGTTTTCCAATGTCTTGACGCCCCTGTCCCATCCGGCCCACTAGCCTGCCCCAGCAAGGAGTTCCCCATGACCATCCATGTCGGCGACCGCATTCCGGAAGTGACCCTCAAGCGCATCCGCGAGGGCATCGAAACACTCGATACGCATTCGCTGTTCGATGCGCGCAAGGTGGTGCTGTTCGCCGTGCCCGGCGCGTTCACCCCGACCTGCTCGGCGCGCCACCTGCCCGGCTACGTCGAAAAATTCCAAGACTTCCGCCAGCGCGGCATCGACGTCTACTGCATGGCCGTCAACGACCCGTTCGTGATGAAGGCCTGGGCCGCCGACCAAAACGTGCCCGACGGCCTGCTGATGCTGTCCGACGGCAACGCCGAACTGACTCGCGCGCTCGGCCTGGAGCTCGATGCCAGCGCCTCCGGCATGGGCATCCGCTCGCGCCGTTTCGCCCTGTACGTGGTCGATGGCGTGGTGCGTGCGGTCTGGGTCGAACAGCCGGGCCAGTTCGAAGTCTCTTCAGCCGAGTACGTGCTGGAGCACCTGCCCACCTGATCTTCCACCGCAAGAGGAAACGGCCAGCCATGTCCAGCAAGCCAGCCAAAGCCACAAAGCCTGCCGCAAAGGTTCCCGGCATCAGCGACCGCAAGACCCTGCGCGAACGCGCCCGGCGCAACATCGAAGATGGTGCGATCACCGACAGCTACAATGCCGACCGCGAGGCAGTGATCAAGCTGCTCAACGACGCGTTGGCCACCGAGTACGTGTGCGTGCTGCGCTACTACCGGCACTTTTTCATGGCCAAGGGCATGCTGGCCGACGCGGTCAAGGCCGAGTTCCTCGAGCATGCGCAGCAGGAACAAGCGCACGCCGGCAAGCTGGCTGAGCGCATCGTCCAGCTTGGCGGCGAGCCCGACCTCAACCCCGATACGCTGACCGCACGCTCGCACGCCGAGTACAAGGAAGGCAGCGACCTGCGCGACATGGTCCGCGAGAACCTGGTGGCCGAACGCATTGCCATCGACAGCTACCGTGAAATGATCAACTTCATCGGCGACCGCGACACCACCACCAAGCGCATCCTCGAAGAGATCCTGGCGCAGGAAGAGGAACACGCCGACGAGTTTGCCGACCTGCTGGATGGGTGGATCGGGGAATAGCGGTTGCGCCACACGCTCGCTGCCATCTGCCGCGTTGTAGAGCCGAGCCCATGCTCGGCTGACTGCACCACGCACGTCGCAAGAGCAGCCGAGCATGGGCTCGGCTCTACAACAGCGTTGCAAATATACGGAAAGCGGCGACCAAGGTCGGCACCTACCGCAGCACGTTGAACCGTACCTGGGTCCACGCGCCATCTGCCGCCAGCGCGGTCAGGGTGTGTGCTCCCGGATCGGCGAACTCGCGCTGCATCAACTGCGCGCCGTGGGTCTGCGCAATCCAGCGTCCATCCAGCAACCAGTCCACCGCCTGCTCGCTGCCCAGCGCGCGCAGCTGCAGGCGTACGCCATGTTCGGCGTTGGGTGCACGCGCCAGTGCTGCGCCATCATTGAGGCCATCGATGTGCAACGCGACACTGGCCTCACGCCCATCGTCGCGGCAGTCAGGGGATAGCGCTGGCAATTGCGAGGCCTCGCGCGTGGCCTTGGACAACCACGGCGACAACAGCGCCGGCCAGCGAGCGATCTCACGCGCGACTTCCTCATGCGGCAAACGGCAATCAGCGGAGACACGCAGACCGGTCCGCGCATCGGCCAGGTAACGCTGCCGCCCCGGCTGCCAGCGCCGCGCCTCGCGCTCGGGGAAGGTCGGTGGTGCTGCACCGTCCAGCAGGTAGGCCTGCATCCTGCGCTGGCAGAGCGCAGCTGGCAGTCCCTCGGCACGTTCGCCGGTCGGCCAGCAGATGTCTTCCTGGCTGACACTGGCCGGCATTGGCGCAGCAGCGGAATCGCCACGCTGGCGCGGCAGGCTGTCCACCACTTCGAACATCAGCGGCAGTGCGGTAACCGCACCATACTGGCCCGGCAACGGCGTGCCGTCTGGTCGCCCCACCCACACGCCCACTGTGTAGTGACGGGTACTGCCGATGGCCCACGCATCGCGGTACCCGTAACTGGTGCCGGTCTTCCACGCCACACGCGGGCGGCCACCGACATCGAACGTCCCGACGCCATAGCCCGGGCGCGGATTCGATTCCAGCATCTCGCGGACGATCCAGCTTGCGCCGGGCGAAGCGAGGCGCCGCTCGATCATTGGCTCATCGTCGGTGTAACGCACGCGCCCGGCGATGCCATTGCGGTTGAGCGCGGCGAACGCGCCGACCAGGTCCTCCAACCGCGCGCCGGTGCCGCCCAGGATCAGCGACAGATTAGGCGTGCTGCCCGGCGGGAAACGCAGCTGGATGCCGGAGTGCGACAGGCGAGCGGCGAAACGCGCAGCACCGACCCGTTGCAGCAGATCCACCGAGGGTACGTTGAGCGACAGGCGCAATGCACTGGAAGCGCCGATCGGTCCGTTGAAGGCCATGTCGAAGTTGCCGGGGCGGTAGCTGCCGAAACTCTGCGGCGCATCCACCAGCAGGCTTTCCGAATGGATCAGGCCGTCATCCAGTGCCATCGCATACAGGAACGGCTTGAGCGTGGACCCCGGCGAGCGCCAGGCCTGCACCATGTCCACGTGCCCCAGCCGCTGGCGGTCACCGAACGCCAGCGTGCCCACATAGGCACGTGCCTGCAGGGTCTGGTTGTCGACCACCAGCAGGGCGGCCGAGGTGCGTTCGGGCAGCGTCGAGAAGTAGCTGGCCAGGCGTTCTTCCAGCGTGCGCTGCAGGCCGATATCAATGCTGCTCTGGATGCGCGCTTTGCCCGGCTGCGCTGAATGCAGCCGCTGCGCCAGCAGTGCCGCATGCAGCGGCGGCCGCAGCGAGCGCGCCACCACGTTCTCGATGCGCGCGTCCTCCACTTCCTCCGGCGTCCACGCACCCAGTTCGGCCATGCGTGACAGCACCTTGTCGCGCGCCTTCTGCGCCGCTTCCGGATGGCGGTCCGGGCGCAGCCGGCTTGGCGCCTGCGGCAGCACCGCCAGCAACGCGGCCTCGGCATGCGACAGCTGCGCCGCCGGCTTGCCCAGGTAGGCCCAGCTGGCCGCTTCCACGCCCTCGATGGTGCCGCCGTAAGGCGCGCGCTCCAGATACAGGGCCAGGATCTGCTGCTTGCTCAGATGCACTTCCAGCTGCACCGCGCGCAGCATCTGCTTGAGCTTTCCCCAGGGCGTGCGCGTATGCGGGTCGAGGATGCGGGCAACCTGCATGGTCAGGGTCGAGCCACCGGACACGATGCGGCCGCCGCGCAGCAACTGGCCGCTGGCACGCAGGATCGCCAGCGGGTTGATGCCAGGATGGCGCCAGAACCAGCGGTCTTCGTAGGTCAGCAACGCCTGCAGGTACAGCGGCGAGACGCTGTCGATCGAAGCCGGATAGCGCCACACGCCCTCGGCATCGGCAAAGGCACGCAGCGGCGTGCCGTCGGCGGCCACCACCAGGGTGCTGGTATCACGCTGCTTCGGCAGCGGCGGCGGGAAAGCGAAGTCCAGCACCAGCAGCAGCGCCAGCGAGGCGGCCGTGCCCCAGCGCAACCACGGCCACAGCGGCCGCAGCCGGCGGCGCAGGGCTGCCAGCCGGGTCTTCATTGCGTCATTCATTGCGAATTGCCATCAGGACGGGCCGCGCCGTCGCGGCCCGTCCGCGCGGTCACGGCTGTACCACCGTGATCGTGGTCGGGTTGCTGCGGCCGACGCCGCGCAGCTGCGGCCGGTACATGTCCTCCACCAGCGGCGGCGGCACCGAGTAGGTTCCCGGGGTCACCGCGCGTACCAGGTAGAACACGTTGGCCTTGCTGCCACGCGACAGCTTCAGCGCAGCCACGTAACGGTCGTCGCGGAACTCCTCGTGCTTGGTATCGGCGGCTTCACCACGATCGCTGATGGTGATGCCGTCCACGACCACATCGGCCCACTGCTTGGCGTCGCCCAGGTTGAAGTTCTCGATCTCCAGGCCGGCCGGCAACAGGTCGGTCAGCAGTGCATCCGGCATGGTGGTATCGGCAGTGACGGTGACGCGCACGATCAGCGCTTCGCCTTCCTTCAGCGGCCGCGGCGTCCACGGCTTGCCATCGGTGCCGAAGTAGCTGCGTTCAACACCCAGCACGCTGTTGTCCGGTGCCGGCGCGCTGCGCGGGATGCCGGCCACGTCGATGCTGGCGAACATCGGCGGCTGGCCCTGCGGGGTGAAGCGTACGCCGCTGGCCAGTTCGCTGCCGGTGAAGTTGCGGCCGAACAGCTTGCGCTCACTGATCGCCTCGGTGCTGCCACCGATCACCAGCTCACCGGCCACCAGCGCCTTCTGATTGGCAGCCAGCGCCTTGCCGAGGCGGGCAATCGCCACCTGTTCCTGCGTGCTCAGCCACATCCAGCCGGCATTTCGGCGCGCATCCAGGCCACGGCCGAGATCGACCGCACGCGCGTCCCAGGCGGGCTTGGCCAGCTTGTTTTCGTGCGTCAGCGCGATCATCAGTGCGTCATCGCGGATCGCGCTGCCGTAGTCGCCGAAGTACGACGGGCGCTCGCTGCTGGACTTGGCGAACGCCGCCGCCAGTGCCGCCTGGCCACGCTTGGCATCACCCTGCAGCGACAGCGCCACGCCCAGGTGGACCAGCGACAGGCCACCGACCGCCTTGCTGCGCTCGTTGTCGTACAGCGTGCGCAGGGTACCCAGCGGCGCCCGGTTGACCCGGGCCAGCACATAGCCCGAATACGCCTGGTTGGCGAACTTCAGCTTCTCGCGGTCATCCTGGCCGTAGAACTGATTGCCACCGGACAGCAGGTCCTCACTGAGGCGGTTGAGTGCCTTCTGCAGTACGTTGTCGGGCACCGCGAAGCCGGCGTCCTTGGCATCGAGCAGGAACTCGGTGATGTACGGGGTCAGCCACGGGTTCACGTAGCCGTCGTCACCCCACATCGAGAAGTTGCCGTTGGCCACCTGCATCGACGCCAGGCGACCGAACGCGCCTTCCATGCGCTCGCGGCGGGTCTTGGCATCCAACCCGTCAGCACCGAGCATCGACGACGTCGCCTGGTCCAGGATCAGTGCGGCGTAGCCCTTGCTGGTGGTCTGCTCGGCGCAGCCGTATGGGTAGTTCAACGCACCCTGCAGGGCACTGGCGAACGGGATTGGCGGCAGCGGGCTGACCAGCAGGCGCGCGTTCACCGACTCGGCCATCAGGCCGTCGGTCAGGCTGTTGTCGAGGCTGACCGCGGCCAGGGGATCCAGCGTGCGTACCTGCGAGCGCAGCACCTGCGGCCACGCCGCACGCACCGGCAGCTCGTAGCGGCGGTCGGCCTTGAATCCGTTGCCGTCCACCCGCACCCGCACCTTGGCTACGCTGTGGCCCTCACGCGCGGACAGCGGGAAACTCAGCGTGGTCTTGGCATCGGCATTCAACTGCACGCTGCGGCTGCCCTCACCCAGGTTCAACGGGCCCTCGCTTTCCACCTTCACATTGAACTGCCCCGGCTTGCCGGTGAAGTTCTGCACGTCCAGGGTCACGGTGCTGCGGTCGCCCGGGGCCAGGACGCGCGGCATGCTGGCTTCGGCCAGGATCGGCGCGCGCACCACGGTCTCCACATCGCGCTTGCCGTACTGGTCATCGCTGTAGACCAGCGCCGATACGCGCAGGGTGCCGTTGAAGTCCGGCACCTTCAGGCGGATGCGGGCGATGCCCTTGGCATCCAGCTGCACCGGGCCGGAGAACAGGTCCACGGTCTGCACGCGTGCGGTCGGGCGCTTGGCCTGCGGCAGCGCCTGCAGCGCCATGTCGCCACCAAACTTCAGCTTGCCGCTGCCGCCATCGAAGCTCTCGATCACCCGGCTGTAGATGTCGTAGGCATCGATGCCGAGGCGACGCTGGGCGAAGAAGTGCGCGCCGGCGTCGGGCACCGGGAAGCGGGTGATGTTGAGGATGCCTACATCCACCGCCGAGACGGTGACGTGCGCCATCTTGCCCGCCAGCTGCGGTGCACTGACCGTCACCGGCAGGTCCTGCTCCGGCCGCATCTGCTTGGGCGCAGCCAGTCCAACCGCCACGGTGCGGCCCTTGCGGTCCATCGGAACGTGCACCACACCCACAGCACGGGCCGGGGTGATCTTGCTCGGCGCACTGCCGCCACGGAACACCAGCGCGGTGATGTACACGTCGTGGCGTTCCCAGTCGGCGGTGACCGGAATCTTGAAGGTCGACCCCGGCTTGGCGTCGATGCCCTGCACGTACAGCATGCGGTCGGTCTCGACCATCAGGATGCCCTTGCCGGCGTGCGGCGGGGTCACCGTCACCTCGAGCGTGTCGCCTGCCTTGTAGCCGGTCTTGTCCAGGCCCAGCTTGATCTTGTCAGGGCGCGCGTCCAGGCCGCGGTTGTCATCACCCCAGCTCCAGCCCGCACGGAACGGATAGCGGCTGGTCAGGCCGGTGGACGGATCGAACACGTCCACCCGGTACTCGCCCCACTCCACCGGGAAATCAAAGGCCACCGCGCTGCCGCCGGCATCGACGGTGCGCGTTTCCTTGTTCTCGAAACGGCGGGTGAAGTCGTAGTCCCAGCGGTTGTCGTTGAAGGTCCAGTGGTAGTCGCGCAGTTCGCGCACCAGGGTGATCTTCAGGCCCTTGGCCGGCTGCGGCTTGCCCGCTGCATCCACGCGCATCAGCTCGAAGCGCGCATTGCCGTTGGCATCGGCACCGTCTTCGGGGTTGAACAGCGGGCGCACGCCCACCAGCGCATTGGCCGGCCACATCACCCGCTTCAAGGTGCGGGTGACGGTACGGCCGCCGGTCTCGTACAGGCTGCCGGACAGCACCACTGCAATCGGTGCCTTGGCCTTGGCCGCCTCCTCCGGCAATGCCACATCCTCGCGCAGCTGGCCGTTGGCCGGCAGCGTGGTGTCGATCACGTCCTTGGCTTCGCGCGGCAGCTGCAGGGTCGGGTCACCGAAGAAGTAGCCCGGCAGGCCCTCCACCGGCTGCTGCTCGGCCGCCACTGCCATGCGCGCGGTGAAGCGGTTGCCATCGGCCGGCGCACCATACAGGTAGGCACCGTTGGCCTGCAGGCGCAGGTCCTCACCCGGCTTCAGCGTCTTCTGCACGCTGTCCAGATCCAGCTTCATGCGCTCGGGCAGGAACTCCTCGATGCGCAGGGTCATGCCCTGGATCGCTTCCTTGCTGGCCGGGTCGGTGCGGAACTCGACCTGCCAGCGCCCGGTCGGCGCCTCGGCGGGGATCACCTGCTCGAAATTGATGTAGCCCTGGTCACCCGGCTGCAGGCGAGTCTCGCGGAAAGTCTTGCCGTCGGGCTGCTTCAGGCGCAGGAACACCGGTTGCGCCTTGACCGGCTTGCCATCGTTGTCACGCAGCAGCGCGGACAGGCGCACGGTCTCGCCCGGGCGGTACAGGTCGCGGCCGGACCAGGCGTAGACGTCGAACCAGGCATTGTCACGGCCGGCCACGGCGAATTCGCTCAGGTCCAGCGCCGGCTGGTTGAACGGCAGGAAGCTGGTGTCCTTGCCAGTGCTGGCGACCAGCACGTGGGTGGCATCCAGCGTGTAGTTCAGCAGCGCATTGCCATTGCCGTCGGTGCTGCCCTTCAGCACCACCTCGCCCTTGGCATCGAGAACCCGCAGGTCGATGCCCTTCAGCGGTGCGCCGTCCTTGAGGCCGGCGGTGTGCACGAACAGCTTGTCCTTGTAGGCGCGGGTATGCAGGCCGATGTCGCTGACCGAGAAGAACGCGGTATCGAACTCGCCCTCGTAGTCACCGGTGCGCTTGAGCAGGGCGAAGTACAGGCCCGGCTCCTGCAGTTCCTTGATGTCCTGGGTCGGCAGGTAGGTCAGCACCCGCTCGTTCTGCTTGCCACCCAGGATGAAGCGGTTGACGTAGACCGGCTCGGCCAGCTTGTTGATCGGGCTGCGCTCGTAGTCGCTGCTCAGCTCCCAGCTGCCACGGCGGCCTCCGCGCTGGTACTGGCTGAAGAAGGTCGGCAGGTCCTTCTCGCGCACACGCAGGAACTCGACGTCGACCTCCGGCACGTTCACCGACACCACCGGCAGGCCACGGCTGTCCTTGGCCGGCAGCACGCTGCCCTGCGAAGCGAAGCCGACCACCGGCTTCAGCTCGCCGCTGAACACCTTCTGCTTCAGTTCCTTGCCCAGGCGGCTGCCATCGGCGGCCAGCAGGTCCGGCGAAACCACCAGGCTGAACTCCTTGCCGGCCTCGACGAACGGGTAACGCAGGGTCAGGCCGTCATCGGACAGCGTCCAGCTGCTGTCGTCAGTGCCGACCTTTTCCTCGAAGCGCACCAGTTTGTCGAAATCCTGGGTGCCGACCAGCGGGCGCGAGAACTCCAGCGCCAGCGACAAGCCGTCATTCTTCTGGTCCGGGTAGGCACGCAGCAGGGTGAACTCCTTCACCTGCTCGGCCTTGGTGGTGATGGCTTCACCGCTGGCCTTGGGCAGCTGCCCGCTGTCGTTGCGGCAGCCGGCCAGACCCAGCAACAGGCCTCCTGCCAGTACCGCCGCCGCCCATCCCCACCGCTTCCGCCGTGCCGGACCGCTCATGTCGTCACTCCTTGATCGAGGTGGCCATTATAGGCAGCCCGCGTCAAGGTGTTGACGCCCCGGCGGTCGGAAACCCGGTCCCGCCCGGGACCGGGTAGCCGTCAACCTTGGTTGGCGCCCCCCATGCCAACCAAGGTTGGCATCTACCAGAGCGGCCTCACCCTGGCAGGTACAGGTCCACGTAGTCGGTCACCGGCATCGCCGGCAGCGTCACCGGGTCCAGTGAAGCGGCCCAGATGCGCTGCTGCTGGGCGGTCGGGAAGCGATGGGCCAGGTGCCGGCGGAACTTGTCCATCAGCAGCGGAATGCCTTCCTCGCGGCGCCGGGCGTGGCCGAGCGGGTATTCCACCAGTACCTCGGGCAGCTCGCTGCCGTCGGTAAAGCGCACGCTCAGGCCGTTGGCGATGCTGCGCTTGTCCGGATCCAGATAATCCGCGCTGAGCTGCGGATCCTCATGGCAGGCCATCTTCGCCCGCAGGGCATCGATGCGCGGATCGGCGGCAACGTCGTCCTCGTAATCCTCGGCCACCAGCCGCCCGTGCAGCAGCGCGATGGCGACCATGTACTGCACGCAGTGGTCGCGGTCGGCCGGGTTATGCAGCGGGCCCTGCTTGTCAATGATGCGGATGCAGGCTTCCTGGGTGCGGATTGCGATATGCGCGATGTCCTCGACCCGCCGCCCCATCGCGCGCAGCTGCTGATGCAGCGTGACCGCCGCCTCCACTGCGGTCTGGCCGTGGAACTCGGCCGGGTAGCTGATCTTGAACAGCACGTTCTCCATCACATAGCTGCCCAGCGGTCGCCCCAGCGTCAGTGCCTGACCGTGCATGGATACGGCCTCGAAACCCCATGTCGGTGCACTCAATACGCTGGGATAGCCCATCTCGCCGCTGGCTGCCATCAGCGCCAGACGCACGCCACGACTGGTCGCATCGCCAGCGGCCCAGCTCTTGCGCGAGCCGGCATTGGGCGCGTGCCGGTAGGTTCGCAGCGCCTGGCCATCTATCCAGGCCAGCGACACTGCATTGAGCATGCGTTCGCGATCCAACCCGAGCAGCTGCGAGACCACCGCGGTGGTGGCCACCTTGACCAGCACCACATGGTCCAGCCCGACGCGGTTGAAGGAATTCTGCAGCGCCAGCACGCCCTGGATCTCGTGCGCCTTGATCATCGCAAGCAGCACGTCGTGCACGGTCGGCGGCGGACGACGCAGGGCCTGCGCGTTGCGCCCCAGCCAGTCAAGGACGGCAAGGATGCCGCCCAGGTTGTCCGATGGATGGCCCCATTCGGCGGCCAGCCAAGTGTCGTTGAAATCGAGCCAGCGCACCATTGCGCCGATGTTGAAGGCGGCCTGCACCGGGTCCAGCACGTAGTGCGTGCCCGGTACGCGCGCGCCGTCGACCACGCTGATGCCCGGCACCAGTGGACCGAGCAGTTTGCTGCAGGCCGGGAAGGACAGCGCTTCCAGGCCGCAGCCCAGCGTATCAAGCAGGCAGTGATGCGCGGTCTGGAACGCCAGCGGTGAGTCGATGCGG
This sequence comes from Stenotrophomonas sp. GD03819, assembly GCF_029841665.1. Taxonomy (NCBI): domain Bacteria; kingdom Pseudomonadati; phylum Pseudomonadota; class Gammaproteobacteria; order Lysobacterales; family Lysobacteraceae; genus Stenotrophomonas; species Stenotrophomonas sp. GD03819. The sequence continues at coordinate 15,418 of NZ_JAOCEW010000037.1, read as the reverse complement.
GCATCGCGCACGTAATCGACGATATCCACCAGCAGTGCATCCCACGCTGCACGCTCGTTGGATGGGGTGTGGTTGTCGGACATCGTCGATCTCCTCGTTGCGGTGCACGGTTGCCCGTGCACCATGCCAACCAAGGTTGGCATCTACCAGAGCACTATTCGGCTGGCACCCGCACCTTGCCTTCCATCAGCACACGGGCGCTGCGGCTCATGATGGCCTTGGTCACTGTCCACTGGCCGTCAACGAGACCAGCCTGCGCACCCACGCGCAACGTGCCCGAGGGATGGCCGAAGGTCACCGCCTCACGTTCGCCGCCACCGGCGGCGCGATTGACCAGGGTGCCCGGAATCGCCGCCGCGGTACCGATCGCCACGGCGGCAGTGCCCATCATCGCGTGGTGCAGCTTGCCCATCGACAACGCACGCGCGTGCAGGTCGATGGCCGAGGCCGGGATGGCCTTGCCGCTGGACGACACATAGTCCTGCGCCGGTGCCACGAAGGCCACCTTCGGCGTGTGCTGGCGCGTGGCCGCATCTTCCAGGTTCTTGATCAGCCCCATGCGCAAGGCGCCGTAGGCGCGGATCTTCTCGAAGCGCTCCAGCGCCCCCTTGTCGTCGTTGATCGCAGGCTGCAGTTCGGTGCCGGTGTAGCCCAGGTCGGCCGCATTGAGGAAGATGGTCGGAATGCCGGCGGTGATCATGGTCACCTCGAAACTGCCCACGCCCGGCACGTCCAGGGTGTCGACCAGGTTGCCGGTCGGGAACATCGCGCCCGCATCGCCGTCATCGGACGGATCGATGAACTCCAGCTGGATCTCGGCGGCCGGGAAGGTCACGCCATCCAGTTCGAAATCGCCGATTTCCTGCACTTCGCCATCGCGCATCGGCACGTGGGCGATGATGGTCTTGCCGATGTTGGCCTGCCAGATGCGCACGGTGCACAGGCCATCGCGCGGCACGCGGGCGGGATCGATCAGGCCATTGGCAATCGCGAACGGGCCGACCGCGGTGCTGAGGTTGCCGCAATTGCCGCTCCAGTCGACGAAGGCGGTGTCGATCGAGACCTGGCCGTACAGATAGTCCACGTCGTGGTCCGGCACCGAGGCGGTGGAGATGATCACGCACTTGCTGGTGCTGGAGGTGGCGCCGCCCATGCCATCGGTCTGCTTGCCATACGGATCGGGCGAGCCGATCACGCGCATCAGCAGTGCATCGCGTGCGGCGCCCGGCGCCTGCGCGGCCTCGGGCAGGTCCTGCAGGCGGAAGAACACGCCCTTGCTGGTGCCGCCGCGCATGTAGGTGGCGGGAATACGGAGTTGCGGGAGGAAGGTCATCGTCGGATCCACGCGTTTGGATTTCAGGAAATGTCTTGCATCAGTGCGTCAAGACCACGATCAACGCACCACACACGCATGATGTCCACGCGGTCCGGTAGATCGAGGTAATAGACGAGGTACCGTTCGAAGCTCGGAACCAGCATGAACCGCAACGGCACCGGCAGCTGTGCTGCGAGGTCGGCGTGCCGGATGGAACCCGAGCCTGGAAATACCGCGATGCGTTGAAGCGTGGCCTCCAACTCGGCGAGAAAGCGCCGACCCAGTATCAGCCCACCCTGCCGTGCGAACCACAGCGCGGCATCGGCTGCGTCGGCTTCGGCCCTGGGTCGCCATTCAATCGCCTTCACGCTCCATCCTTTCGGTCAGTTCACGACGCATGCGCTCGAATGTGTCGGCCGTCACCGGGACGCCAGGCCCAGAAGCCAGCCCCTCGGCAATCAGCTGCTTGAGCAGTTCTTCGGCCTTGCTGCGCTGGCGCTGGCGGATCAGGTCACGCACGTAGTCCGACGTACTGGAATAGCCGCCTTCACGCACTTCCTCGTCCACGAACTGCTTGAGCGGGTCGGTCAGCGAAATGTTCATGGTGGCCATGAGACTCTCCATTGGCAGTTTTTGCCAAGTCAGTGTGCGCCCTGCCCAGGTGTCGGACAAGCCCGCCCCCGGTCTCCGGGGGCAGGCATTCAGGCCGGTATCACGCCACCTTGGCGCCTTCCAGGAAATCCTGGGCAAAGCGCTGCAGCACGCCGCCGGCTTCGTAGATCGCCACTTCCTCGTCACTGTCCAGGCGGCAGGTGACCGGCACGATCAGGTCCTGGCCGTCGCGGCGGTGGATGACCAGGGTCAGGTCGGCGCGCGGGGTGCGCTCGCCCACCACGTCGAAGGTCTCGGTGCCATCGATGCCCAGGGTCAGGCGGGTGGTGCCCGGCTTGAACTCCAGCGGCAGCACGCCCATGCCGATCAGGTTGGTACGGTGGATGCGTTCGAAGCCCTCGGCCACGATCGCTTCCACGCCGGCCAGGCGCACGCCCTTGGCGGCCCAGTCGCGCGAGCTGCCCTGGCCGTAGTCGGCACCGGCAATGATGATGAGCGGCTGCTTGCGCTCCATGTAGGTCTCGATCGCTTCCCACATGCGCATCACCTTACCCTCCGGCTCCACGCGCGCCAGCGAACCCTGCTTCACGCTGCCATCGTCGTTGCGCACCATCTCGTTGAACAGCTTCGGATTGGCGAAGGTGGCGCGCTGCGCAGTCAGGTGATCACCGCGATGCGTGGCATAGGAATTGAAGTCCTCTTCCGGCAGGCCCATCTTCGCCAGGTACTCGCCGGCGGCGCTGGAGGCCAGGATCGCGTTGGACGGCGACAGGTGGTCAGTGGTGATGTTGTCCGGCAGCACCGCCAGCGCGCGCATGCCGGCCAGCGTGCGCTCACCGGCCAGTGCGCCCTCCCAGTACGGCGGACGGCGGATGTAGGTGCTCTGCGGGCGCCAGTCGTACAGCGGGCTGACCGCGGCACCGTTCTCCACGCGCACGTTGAACATCGGGTTGTAGACCTTGCGGAACTGCTCGGGCTTCACCGAGGCCTTCACCACCGCGTCGATCTCGGCATCGCTCGGCCAGATGTCCTTCAGGCGCACCTCGTTGCCATCGGCGTCCACGCCCAGCACGTCCTTCTCGATATCAAAGCGGACGGTACCGGCGATGGCATAGGCGATCACCAGCGGCGGCGACGCCAGGAAAGCCTGCTTCGCATACGGGTGGATGCGGCCATCGAAGTTGCGGTTGCCCGACAGCACGGCCGTGGCGTACAGGTCCCGGTCGATGATCTCCTGCTGGATGGCCGGATCGAGCGCGCCGCTCATGCCGTTGCAGGTGGTGCAGGCGAAGGCGACGATGCCGAAGCCCAGCTTTTCCAGGTCCGGCAGCAGGCCGGCCTCTTCCAGGTACAGCTGCACCGCCTTCGAGCCGGGCGCCAACGAGGACTTCACCCACGGCTTGCGCAGCAGGCCACGTTCATTGGCCTTGCGCGCCAGCAGTGCGGCGGCGATAACGTTGCGCGGGTTGGAGGTGTTGGTGCAGCTGGTGATGGCGGCGATGATCACCGCGCCATCCGGCATCAGGCCCTGCGCCTGCTCGGCCTTGCCCGCTGCCAGCTTGGCCTCGTCGGCGATGCCGCGCTCGACCAGCTCGGAAGTGGCGACGCGCTTGTGCGGGTTGGACGGGCCCGCCATGTTGCGCACCACGCTGGACAGGTCGAAGCGCAGCACGCGCTCGTACTGCGCGGTGGCCAGGTCGTCGGCCCACAGGCCTGTGGTGCGTGCATAGTTTTCCACCAGCGCCACCTGCGATTCCTCGCGGCCGGTCAGGCGCAGGTAATCGGTGGTCTGTGCGTCGATGTAGAACATCGCGGCGGTGGCACCGTATTCGGGGCACATGTTGGAGATGGTGGCGCGGTCACCGATGGTCAGTGCCGCAGCACCCTCGCCGAAGAATTCAAGCCAGGCTCCGACCACGCGCTCCTTGCGCAGGAACTCGGTCAGGGCCAGCACCACGTCGGTGGCGGTGATGCCCGGCTGCGGGCGACCACTCAGTTCGACACCGACGGTGTCGGGCAGGCGCATCCACGACGCGCGGCCCAGCATCACGTTCTCTGCTTCCAGGCCGCCAACACCAATTGCGATCACGCCCAGTGCATCCACGTGCGGGGTGTGGCTGTCGGTGCCCACGCAGGTATCCGGGAAGGCCACGCCGTCCTGCACGTAGACCACCGGCGACATCTTCTCCAGGTTGATCTGGTGCATGATGCCGTTGCCCGGCGGAATCACGTCCACGTTCTCGAAGGCCAGTTTGGTCCACTCGATGAAGTGGAAACGGTCTTCATTGCGACGATCTTCGATCGCGCGGTTCTTCTCGAACGCCTGCGGATCGAAACCGCCACACTCCACCGCCAGTGAGTGATCGACGATCAGCTGCACCGGCACCACCGGATTGACCTTGGCCGGGTCGCCGCCCTTGTCGGCGATCGCATCGCGCAACCCGGCCAGATCGACCAGTGCGGTCTGGCCGAGGATGTCGTGGCACACCACGCGCGCCGGGAACCACGGGAAATCGAGGTCGCGACGGCGCTCGATCAGCTGCTTCAGCGAATCGCTGAGCGTGGCCGGATCGCAGCGGCGCACCAGGTTCTCGGCCAGCACGCGCGAGGTGTACGGCAGGGTGGCGTAGGCGCCGGGCTGGATCGCATCGACAGCGGCACGCGCGTCGAAATAGTCCAGCGCGCTGCCGGGGAGGTTCTTGCGGTAATCGGTATTCATGGGCTGGCGGAGTGCTTGAGGCGGGCCGGGTGCCGGCGGTGCGGCGGCGAAAGCATCCGGCCGGCACGCGGCCGGCCGGATGGGTACAGCAGGTGGATCAGACGCGCTTGTCGATGGCGACGAAGTCGCGGTCTTCCGGACCGATGTAGTTGGCGCTCGGGCGGATGATCTTGCCGTCGATGCGCTGCTCGACGATGTGCGCGCTCCAGCCGGCGGTGCGGGCGATCACGAACAGCGGGGTGAACATCGCAGTCGGCACGCCCATCATGTGGTAGCTGACGGCGCTGAACCAGTCCAGGTTCGGGAACATCTTCTTGATGTCCCACATCACCGATTCCAGGCGCTCGGCGATGTCGTACATCTTCATGCTGGACTGTTCTTCGGACAGCTCGCGGGCCACGTCCTTGATCACCTTGTTGCGCGGATCGGAGACGGTGTAGACCGGGTGGCCGAAACCGATCACCACTTCCTTGCGCTCGACGCGGGCCTTGATGTCTTCCTCGGCCTCATCGGGGGTGTCGTAGCGCTTCTGCACTTCGAACGCCACTTCGTTGGCGCCACCGTGCTTCGGACCGCGCAGGGCACCAATGCCACCACAGATCGCGCTGTACATGTCACTGCCGGTACCGGCGATGACACGGCAGGTGAAGGTCGAGGCGTTGAACTCGTGTTCCGCATACAGGATCAGCGAGGTGTGCATCGCCTTCACCCACGACTCCTGCGGCTTCTCGCCGTGCAGCAGGTGCAGGAAGTGGCCACCGATCGAGTCGTCATCGGTTTCCACATCGATGGCGCGGCCGTTATGGCTCCAGTGGTACCAGTACAGCAGCATCGAACCGAGGCAGGCCATCAGCTTGTCGGCGATGTCGCGCGCGCCGGGGTGATTGTGATCGTCCTTCTCCGGCGCCACGCAGCCAAGCACGGACACGCCGGTGCGCATTACGTCCATCGGGTGCGCCGACGGCGGCAGCTCTTCCAGCGCGGCCTTCACCGCGGCCGGAATGCCACGCAGCGACTTCAGCTTGGCCTTGTAGGAAACCAGCTCGGCGCGGGTCGGCAGCTTGCCGTGCACCAGCAGGTAGGCGATTTCCTCGAACTCGCTGGTGTTGGCCAGGTCCAGGATGTCGTAGCCACGGTAGTGCAGGTCGTTGCCACTGCGGCCCACGCTGCACAGCGCGGTGTTGCCGGCAGCGGTGCCGGACAGGGCGACGGACTTCTTCGGCTTGAAGGTCGGGGTTGCGGTCGTATCGTTCATGTTTCCCTCCGAAAACTTGATGGTGCAGGGTACTGCTTATTTCTTGGCGGCGAACAGTGCATCGAGCTGCTGCTCGAACGCGTGGTAGCCGATGCGGTCGTAGAGTTCTTCGCGGGTCTGCATGGTCTCCACCACGTTGCGCTGGTGGCCATCGCGGCGCACCGCCTGGTAGACGTTCTCGGCGGCCTTGTTGGCGGCGCGGAAGGCAGACAGCGGGAACAGCTGGATGGCCACGCCGGCCGAAGCCAGTTCATCGCGGCTGAACAGCGGGGTGGCGCCGAACTCGGTGATGTTGGCCAGCACCGGCACCTTCACCGCGTCGACGAAGCGCCGGTAGGTGTCCAGGTCGTAGGCGGCCTCGGCGAAGATGCCGTCGGCACCGGCCTCGACGCAGGCGATGGCGCGCTCGATGGCCTTGTCCACGCCGTCCACCTGGATGGCGTCGGTGCGCGCGATCAGGAAGAAGTCCGGATCGGTCTTGGCATCGGCGGCCGCCTTCACGCGGTCGACCATTTCACCCTGCGACACGATCTCCTTGCCCGGACGGTGACCGCAGCGCTTGGCGCCGACCTGGTCCTCGATGTGGCAGGCGGCCGCGCCGGCCTTGATCAGCGACTTCACGGTGCGTGCGATGTTGAACGCACTCGGGCCGAAGCCGGTGTCGATGTCGACCATCAGCGGCAGGTCGCAGACATCGGTGATGCGGCGCACGTCCACCAGCACGTCTTCCAGGGTGTTGATGCCCAGATCCGGCAGGCCCAGCGAGCCGGCGGCCACACCGCCACCGGACAGATAGATGGCGCGGAAGCCAGCGCGCTTGGCCAGCAGGGCGTGGTTGGCGTTGATCGCGCCGATCACCTGCAACGGCGATTCGGCAGCCAGCGCCTCACGGAAGCGGGCACCGGCGGAGAAAGGAGTGGAAGCGGTCATGCGGCAATCCAGGTTGGAGATCGTGTGTGTAGGCGCAAACACCATGCCAACCTGCAAGCGCTTGATTTCACGGGGATGACTGACCCGCATCAGTGAAACATATGAAACACTGAAACAGATGTATCATGAAACACCCTTCCCGGTCCGAGCCACCATGTATCTGCCCCGCTCGCCCCTGCGCCACACCGATGCCGACCCCAGCCGCCCGGTGATCTGGACGGTCAGTGTCTCGCGGCTGACCGGCCTGCTGGGCGACGTCATTCCCGAGTTCGACCGCCGCGCGCGCATCGAGCAGATCAATCTCGGCTTCGAGGAAGCCGTCGAGGTGATCGGCCAGCGCCTGCGCCGTGAGCATTGCGACGTGGTGATCGCCGGTGGCTCCAATGCCGCCTGGCTGCGCAGCCGGCTGGAGCTGCCGCTGGTGCCGATCCAGGCCAACGGCTTCGATCTTATGGAGGCGCTGGCGCGTGCACGCCGCATCGCCAGCCGCATCGGCCTGGTCACCCACGCCAGCGACGTACCGGTGTTCAGCAACTTCCAGCAGAGTTTCGGCCTGGATATCGAGCATCGCCGTTTCGTCACCCGCGAGGATGCGCGCGACTGCATCGCTGACCTGCGCGCCAATGGCATCGAAGTGATCGTCGGCACCGGCATGGCCATCGATCACGCCGAACAGGCCGGCCTGCCCGGCGTGCTGCTGTACTCGGCCGACTCGGTGCGGCAGGCGTTCGAACATGCGCTGGAACTGACCCAGACGCTGGCCCGCTCCAGTGGCAACCGATCCACCCCACGCCGGCGCCCGGCAGTACGTGCCGACGCGCATGAACTGCTCGGCGACAGCGATGCGATGGCACAGGTACGCGCACAGATTGCGCTCTATGCACCGCACGACAGCACCGTGCTGGTCAGTGGCGAAACCGGCACCGGCAAGGAACTGGTGGCACGCCAGCTGCACGCCGCCAGCGGCCGGCGGGGTCGCTTCGTCGCGCTGAACTGCGGTGCGATCAGCGAATCGCTGCTGGAGGCAGAACTGTTCGGCTACAGCGATGGTGCCTTCACCGGCGCACGTCGCGGCGGACGCGTCGGCCTGGTTGAAGCCGCAGACGGGGGCACCTTGTTCCTGGATGAGATCGGCGAGCTGCCGCTGCCGTTGCAGACCCGCCTGCTGCGTGTACTTGAAGAACGTGAGGTACTGCGTGTCGGCGCAACCGAACCGACCCCGGTCGACCTGCGCGTGGTGGCCGCCACCCTGCAATCGCTGGAGCAGCGCGCGGCAGCGGGCAGCTTCCGCCGCGATCTGTATTACCGACTGGCCGCACTACGCATTGCCCTGCCCTCGCTGCGTGCCCGGCGCGGTGACATCCCGTTGCTGGCGCAGCACTTCTTCCGCCAGCTGCGTGGCATCGACGCGCCACTGGATGAGGATGCACTGGCGGTGCTGACCACGGCCGAGTGGCCCGGCAACGTGCGCGAACTACGCAATCTGGTGGATCGCCTGCGCATCCACTGGCAGCCGGCTGAAGGGCCTATTGATGCTTCGCGACTGCTGCAGCTTGCGCCCGAGCTGGCAAGCGAAGGCGCGACGGCACTGCCGCTGGAAAGTAACGGCAAACGCCCGCCGCGTGCGCAGCTGGAAGCATTGCTGCAGGAACATCGCAATGACCGCGAGGGCATGGCACAGGCGCTGGGCGTATCACGCACCACGCTGTGGCGGTGGCTGCGCGCGGAGGGTCTGTAGAGCCGAGCCCATGCTCGGCTGCTTCTGCAGGGACAACAGCCGAGCATGGGCTCGGCTCTACCGCAGCCCCGGCACCGCCCCGACTTACGGATACAGCAGGCGCTTGCTCCAGCGCCCTTCGGCACCGGCTTCATAGCACCAGCGTTCGTGCAGGCGGAACTGCGCGCCGTACCAGAACTCGATGCGGTCGGGCACCACGCGCAGGCCGCTCCAGCCCTCCGGGCGCGGCACGTCCTTGCCCTCGAAGCGGGCCTCGACCTCGGCCACGCGCGCATCGAATTCCTCACGCGTTGCCAGCGTCTTCGACTGCTGCGAGGCCCAGGCGCCGATCTGGCTCATCCGCGGACGGCTGGCGAAATAGGCATCGGCTTCGGCGTCGGCCACCTGCTCCACGCGCCCCTCGATGCGCACCTGGATGCCGGCTTCGCGCAGGCTGCGCCACAGGAACAGCAGCGCGGCCTGCGGGTTGGCATGGAGTTCCTGGCCCTTGTGGCTGTCCAGATGGGTGTAGAAGACAAAGCCACGCTCATCGAACGCCTTCAGCAGCACGGTACGTGCCGAGGGGCGGCCGTGCGTATCGGCAGTGGCCACGGTCATCGCGTTCGGCTCGACCTCGCGGCTCTGTTTGGCCTCTTCAAACAGGCCGGCAAACGTGGACAGGGCTTCGGCGTACAGGTCGCTCATGATTGCGTTCTTCTCACACGGATTGGGCTATTGTGGCTGCATGGCCGCTGCTGCGTATATGCCCCAGGTGAAAGGATTCCCCGAAACATTGGCCGAACAGGTGCTGGACGATGCACTGGGCAGCGGCGCAGCAGTTCCAGTATTGGCGATCAGCGGCCTGCAGGGGAGCGGCAAATCGACGCTGGCCGCGCAGGTGGTGGCCCGCGCCCAGGCACGCGGCCTGAACGCAGCCACGCTGTCGATCGATGATGTCTACCTGACCCGCGCACAGCGCCAACGGCTGGCCCGCCAGGAGCACCCACTGCTGATCACCCGCGGCCCGCCTGGCACCCATGACCTGCCGCTGGCCCACGCGGTACTGGATGCAGTGGCCGCACGCCAGCCCTTCGCGATGCCGCGCTTCGACAAGCTGGCCGATGAACGCCTGCCCGAAGCGCAATGGCCGCAGCTGCAACAACCGCTGGACCTGCTGGTGTTCGAAGGCTGGTTCCTAGGCACGCCTGCGCAGGATGACGACGCGCTGGACAGCCCGTTGAACGCGCTGGAACGGGAGGCCGACGCCGATGGCCGCTGGCGGCGCTGGTGCAACCAGGCGCTGGCCCGCGACTATCCTGCGCTGTGGCAGCGCTGCGACCGCCTGTGGTTCCTGCAGCCACCGGATTTCTCGGTGGTACCACGCTGGCGCTGGCAGCAGGAGCAGAACCTGCAGGCCGCACAGCCGGGCCGGCACGGCATGAGCCGGCCACAGCTGGAGCGCTTCGTGCAGTATTACGAGCGGGTCAGCCGCCAGGCGCTGCGTGCCCTGCCCGCCCTGGCCGACCACGTAGTGGTGCTGGACGGCCAGCGACAGGTGCAGGACGTGCGCTGAGCGCGCCTATTCCACCAGGAAGGTCACCCGCAGGTTGACCCGCCATTCGGTGATCTCGCCACTGCCATTGGTGACCACCTTGGTCTCGTTCACCCAGGCGCCCTGGATGCCCTTGACCGTCTCGGAGACCTTTTTCAGCCCGCTGCGCACGGCGTCCTCCACGCTTTTCGGCGAGGAGGCGGTGATTTCGATGACCTTGGCGACCGTCATGGCCTGTACTCCGGCTGGCGCGGGAGACCCCGCAGGAACGCCTACCCTGACGTGAAGAACGTAAAGGCCAGGGCACGGAGGTGTTAGCATCAGAGAGCATGAATCCTGCTCCGAACCTGATCCTGATCGGCCCGATGGGCGCCGGCAAAACCTGCATCGGCCGCCGCCTGGCCGAGCGCTTCACGCTGGACTTCGTCGACGTCGACCAGGCCATCGTCGATGCCGCCGGCACCAGCATCCCGACCATCTTCGAGCACTCCGGCGAAGCCGGCTTCCGCAACCATGAACGCGAGGCGCTTGCGCGCGTGCTGGAAGGCCGCGGCCAGCTGGTCTCCACCGGTGGCGGCGCGGTGCTGGATCCTGGCAATCGTGCACTGATCGCCCAGCGCGGCTTCGTGGTCTACCTGAGGGTCAGCGTGGCCGCGCAGCTGGAACGCCTGGCCCGCGACAAGGGCCGGCCGCTGCTGCAGCGCCCGGACCGCGAGCAGGTGCTGCACGATCTGGCCGCACACCGCGACCCGCTGTACCGCGAACTGGCCGACCTCACCCTCGATACCGACCCGTATACCGCTGCCGACGCGACCGCCCACCTGGTGGTCAAGCTGGCCACGCAATGGCAGCGCCAGGACCTGACCGCATGACTTCCCCCGCCCTGCTGCAGGTCGCCGTTGGCGGCGACCGCCCTTACACCATCACCATCGGCCCCGGTGCCCAGGCCGACGGCGCTGCGCTGGCCTCGCATGTTCGCGGCCGCCACGTGCTGCTGCTCAGTGACAGCGAAGTGGCCCCACGCTATCTGGACGCCGTGAAGCAGACGCTGTTGGCCGCACGCCCCGACCTGATCGTCGGCGAGCACGTGCTGGCCGCAGGCGAAGCCTCCAAGACCCTGGCCGAGTTCGGCCGTGCGATCGAAGCACTGGCCGCGCTTGGCGCCACCCGCGACGCCTGCGTGTTCGCCCTCGGCGGCGGCGTGGTCGGTGATCTCGCCGGTTTTGCAGCCGCCTGCTGGATGCGCGGCGTGGACTGCGTGCAGCTGCCGACCACCCTGTTGGCGATGGTCGATTCGTCGGTGGGCGGCAAGACCGCGGTCGACATTCCGGCCGGCAAGAACCTGGTCGGCGCCTTCCATCCGCCGCGCGCAGTCATTGCCGATACCCGCGTGCTGGCTACGCTGCCGCCGCGCGAACTGCGTGCCGGCCTGGCCGAAGTGGTGAAGTACGGCGCGCTGGGCGATGCCGTGTTCTTCGAATGGCTGCAGCAGCATGCCGATGCGCTGATCGCCGGTGAAGACAACGTGCTTTCCGAAGCCATCGCGCGCAGCTGCCGGCACAAGGCCGCCATCGTCGAGCGCGATCCGTTCGAGAAGGGCGAGCGTGCCCTGCTCAACCTGGGCCACACCTTCGGCCATGCCATCGAGACCGAACAGGGCTACTCGGCCCCGGGCCGCGATGCGCTGAACCACGGCGAGGCCGTAGCGGTGGGCATGGTGCTGGCGGCGAAGCTGTCCACCCACCTGGGCCTGGCCGAGGATGCCGACCGCGCGCGCCTGCAGTCGCTTCTGGAACGCCTTTGCCTGCCGGTGGCGATTCCGGCCGGGCTGGACCCACAGGCCCTGCTCGGCCGCATGCGGCTGGACAAGAAGAACGTGGCCGGCCGCCTGCGCCTGGTGCTGTGGCGCGGCATGGGCCGTGCCGAGGTGGTGCCGGACGTGGATGAGGCGGCGGTGCTGAAGGTGCTGGGCGCGGGCTGACCTTTCCGCGTTCGCCGGGCATGGCCCGGCGCTGACGGATTGTGCTGCGGCATGAAGCGCAGCCGAGCGTGGGCTCGGCTCTACAGGTCCGTGCCGCCCCGGGGCGATACAATCGGCGCCATGCACGTCTACCTGCAACATCCCGACGCCGGTGCGCAGGCACCGCGCTTCCTGCGCCTGAGCCTGCAGCCGGATCTGTTCGGCGGCTGGGAACTGCTGCGCGAAAGCGGCCGCGTCGGTGCCCGCTCGCAGCTGCGGCGCGAGCTGTTCCTGCAGGCCGACGAAGCCCGCCATGCTTTCGAGAAGGCCCGCGATGCCGAACTGCATCGCGGCTTCCAGATCCTTTCGCACGGCGACTGACGCCGCTGCCAACTTTCGTCCAAGGAATGCCCATCGTGACCAGCCCTCTCCGCAATGATCGCCTGCTGCGCGCCCTGCGCCGCGAACCGGTGGACTGCACCCCCGTCTGGCTGATGCGCCAGGCCGGCCGCTACCTGCCGGAGTACCGCGCGACCCGGGCCAAGGCCGGCAGCTTCCTGGCCATGGCCAAGAATCCGGAGATCGCCTGCGAAGTCACCCTGCAGCCGCTGCGCCGCTTCCCCTTGGACGCGGCCATCCTGTTCTCGGACATCCTCACCATTCCCGACGCGATGGGCCTGGAGCTGTACTTCGTCGAAGGCGAAGGCCCGAAGTTCCGCCACCCGGTGCGTGATGAAGCGGCCATCGCCAGGCTGGCCGTGCCGGACATGGAACAGGACCTGGGCTATGTGATGGACGCGGTGCGCCTGATCCGCCGCGAACTGGATGGCCAGGTGCCGTTGATCGGCTTCTCCGGCAGCCCGTGGACGCTGGCCTGCTACATGGTGGAAGGCGGCGGCAGCAAGGACTTTGCGCGCATCAAGGCGATGGCGCTGAACCACCCCCAGGCCCTGCACCGCCTGCTGGAGATCACCACTGAAGCGGTGATCGCCTACCTCGGCGCGCAGCGTGCGGCTGGTGCGCAGGCGCTGCAGGTGTTCGACACCTGGGGTGGCGTGCTGTCGCCGTCGATGTACCGCGAGTTCTCGCTGCGTTACCTGCAGCGCATTGCCGAGGGCCTGGAGCGTGGCGAAGGCAGCGAGCGCACGCCGCTGATCCTGTTCGGCAAGGGCACCGGCCTGCATCTGGAAGCGCTGTCGCAGACCGGCGCCGATGCGCTGGGCCTGGACTGGACGCTGGACCTGGACGAGGCCATGCGCCGCACCGGTGGCCGCGTTGCCCTGCAGGGCAACCTCGACCCGACCACGCTGTACGCCTCGCCGGATGCGATCGCCGCCGCTGCCGCACGCGTGCTCGACACCTATGCCGCGGGCAACGGTGGTTCGCGCGAGGGCCATGTGTTCAATCTTGGCCACGGCATGTCGCCGGACATGGACCCGGCGCACGTGCAGGTGCTGGTCGACGCGGTGCACGCGCACAGCCAGCGCTGAACCTTGCGCATGCGGTTGCGGCGCGATGTTGATCGCGCCGTGACCCGCAGTGCGCGATCATGGTCTCCCCAACGCTGCACCGGCCGCGCCCCATGTCCACATCGCCATCGACCTACAACCGCCAGCGCCCCCTGCTGTGGTTGGTTTCGTTGGCGATCTTCATGCAGATGCTGGACTCGACCATCGTCAACACGGCGTTGCCGGCGATGGCCGCCAGCCTGGGCGAAAGCCCGCTGCAGATGCAGTCGGTGGTGTTCAGCTATGCGCTGGCGGTGGCTACCTTCATTCCCGCCTCCGGCTGGATCGCTGACCGCTACGGCACCCGCCGCACCTTCCTGGTGGCGATCATCCTGTTCACCCTCGGCTCGCTGGCCTGCGCGCTGGCCCAACACCTGCACCAGCTGGTCGGTGCGCGCGTGCTGCAGGGCATCGGCGGTGCGATGCTGCTGCCGGTCGGTCGCCTGGCGGTGATGCGTTCGGTGCCGCGCGAGGATTTCCTGCGCGCGATGAGCTTCATCGCCATCCCCGCGCTGGTCGGCCCGTTGATCGGTCCCACGCTGGGTGGCTGGCTGGTCGAGATCGCCTCGTGGCACTGGGTGTTCCTGATCAACCTGCCGATCGGCGTGATCGGTTTCATCGCCGCGATGAAGATCATGCCCGACCACTACGCCAGCCATCGCACCCGCTTCGACCTGCGTGGCTACATCATGCTGGCCTTCGCGATGGTGGTGCTGTCACTGGCGCTGGACGGCATCTCTGGACTCGGCACGCCACATGCGCTGGTGATGCTGATGACCGTGGCCGGCCTGGCTGCGCTGGTGGGCTACTGGCTGCACGCCGCCAACTCCACCGCTCCCTTGTTCTCGCTGGCCCTGTTCCGCGTGCCCAGCTATCGCATCGGTATCCTCGGCAACCTGTTCTCGCGCATCGGCAGCAGCGCCATGCCGATGCTGATCCCGCTGCTGCTGCAGGTCGGCCTGGGCCTGGGCCCGATGAACGCCGGCCTGATGATGGTGCCGGTGGCAGCGGCCGGCATGGTGTCGAAGAAGCTGGCGGTAAAGCTGGTTGAGCGCTACGGCTACCGCCGCGTGCTGATGGTCAACACCGTGCTGGTCGGCCTGGCGATGGCCAGCTTCATCCTGATGACACCGGGCCAACACCTGGCTTGGCGCCTGCTGCAGCTGGCGTTCTTCGGTGCGGTCAATTCGCTGCAGTTCACCGTGATGAACACCGTGACCCTGCGCGACCTGGACCGCGAATTCGCCAGTTCCGGCAACAGCCTGCTGTCGATGGTGATGATGCTCGCCGCTGGTTTCGGTGCCGCCGCTGCGGGCAGCCTGCTGGCCGCGTTCGGCAACCACCTGGACAGCAACAGCGCGACCGCGGCGCTGCATGCGACGTTCCTGTGCGTGGGCGCGATCACGCTGACTTCGACGATGATCTTCTGGCAGCTGCCCGATACCAAGCCGGAGCCACGGCAGGTCGAGCACGTCGCGGAGTGAGGGTGGTTCGGCAGGGCTGCGCCCTGCACCTGCAGAGGCTTCAAGCCAAGGCAACAGCAACGGCAAAAGCAGGCATTCCTTGGGATGGCGGGGCGGTGTGGGCTTGCAGGACACGCCGTAAACCCGTCCATGGGGGCTCGATGGCGCCATCCATGGCGCCAACGGTCCTGCAAGCCCACACCGCCCCACCTCTGACAGATTTTCGCGATTGGGTAGATTCACGCCATGCGTGGATGAACGTCCATTGAAATCGAACATTTCGATATCTGTGAGATTTGAGCCGAGCATGGCTCGGCTCTACACAGGGCGCCGGCAGCTCGCGAGAATCTGTCGAAGGCGGGGTGGGTCCGGTTGCGGGGGCGTGAG